>NZ_JBLYNS010000030.1:0-39536 GCF_049310205.1 Endozoicomonas sp. ALC013
TATAATGATCAGACCACCACAACCAGACACCGATTTTATTCGATACATAGACTTTCAAGGTTCAAGACCATGCCAACGCCTCAGTCCGGCATCACTCCGGATGCCAATACCAACGCTCAATTTCTGATACTGACGATCAAAGAAAACAACAGCGACAGCCTATCGCAAATCCGCCAGACGCTCTCCGGCATTCCAGAGCTTACTGAAACTCTGGCGAGGCAATACCCCGATGCCAGGCTCAGCGCAACCATCAGTATTGGCAGTGCTGCCTGGGACCGGCTTTATTCCGGCAGCAAACCCGGGGCTCTTCGCCCTTTTATGGCCATCAAAGACGCTGATCGGGAAGCGCCTGCAACTCCCGGCGACTTGCTGCTGCACATTCGCTCAGACCGAAAGGATATTAATTTTCTGCTGATGAGCCAAGTGCTTCGTCTGCTGGGCAATAACGTGCAGGTTCAGGAAGACATCAGTGGTTTCCGGTATCTGGACAGCCGTGATCTGACCGGATTTGTCGATGGCACAGAAAACCCTGAAGGTGAGCACCGTGCAGATGTCGCGCTTGTGGGGGAAGAGGATAGCCCGTTTGCAGGGGGCAGCTATATCCACACCCAGCGCTATGTTCACCATTTAAAAGAGTGGGAACAGTGTCCGCTGAAAGATCAGGAAACCATTATGGGGCGCACCAAGGAGGATAATATTGAGTTCAGTGCTGAACAGAAGGCTCCCATAGCCCATATCAAACGGGTCAACCTGAAAGACGAACACGGCAACAGTATGGAGATTCTCCGCCATAGTATGCCTTATGGTGACGCCAGGGAGTCAGGCCTGTTCTTTATTGCCTATGGCAAGACACCAAAACATTTTAATCTGATGCTGAAAGCGATGATTAAAGCCGATGCCCATGGTCACTATGATCATTTGATGAATTTTTCAACACCAGTCACTGGCTGTGCCTTCTTTGCGCCCTCTCGTGAATTTTTGGCATTGAATAATTGAGCGAAAATCAGTAACCACTGTCAGCACCTCTTCTGAGGTGCTTTCTGATGAATTTTTTCATACCCGTTACGCTTTCTAAATATGATAACGAACAAACCATTCCAGGCATCTGGGCAAGGCGGAATGAGGAGTAATAATCGAATGTTAAGCAGTTAACCCAATGAAATCCATTTAGAGTCAATCCATTGGTTAATCTTTAACGGATGGGAGTCGAACCCACTGGATTTCAACGAATGATTTCAGTTTATAAAACTTCCCACATTCTCAGGCTCGCCTGTCGCAATCAGGATTTAACCAAATTTATTGGACGGTAATTAAGCCTGAAATCCTGTGGAGCACGGGATACAGTGACAATATAACAGGTTTTATGAGTACTAATGTTCTACATAATTGCAGGTATCACATTGTTACCATAACTGACTTACTGGTTAGTGATTTATGCGAAAGAAAATCGTTAACTACTCAGGTTAAATAACCAGTCACGAATCGTTAGTCGCTTACAAGCATATTCATTTGGAGTTAAAAAAAATGATTTCACTCTCTTCTGACGTTAATTTCCAGCGATCAATGGCTGTTCCTGCAACGAAAGAGGCCTCTACTTCAACTGCAACGGTGGATGTTAAATTCGGGGATAAATTCTGGACTGTACATAAGGTTGTCGGTGAGGAAACGTTTAAAAATGCCAACGAGGCTATAAAGAAAGATTCTGCTTATTTTATTGAAAATTCCTCTTCTTCATCTATGAAATCCAAATATTGCTCACAAGTGGTAAGAGGAATTAATAATTCACAATACGCTCTTCCTTTAGTTCGGATTGATGGTAAAACCAAAACAACAGTGAAATTTGATCATCAATGTCAGATTATTGATCAGAAAAGCTTTGAACATCAATTACAGACCAGTCATCCGGCATTGATTAAACTGGCAAGAGAAGGTGTAGAGACTTTGGCCAGGCAATTCTCATTGCATAATCAGCCAATGGACATATCCCGGGTGTCGATATTACGGAATTACATTTCCAGAAAAGGTATATCTGGAGGTAGATGGCATCGTGACGGGGGGGATTATAGCCTCGTGATGTTGATGAATGATGATTCGGTTATTAAAAAGAATGCTCCGTATTACACAGGAGGAGGATTGCAAACAGCAAAAATTAAAACGGGTTCTATTTTTTCATTCTTTGCTGATGAGGGGACTGATGAAGAGCACGAATACCCACTTAACGGTGGTGGTTTTGCTTTCACAAACAATCAGGGTCATCTTGTTCATCGAGGTGCTGATTGTAAGTATGTTCCGGTTGAAACTGGAGAGCATCTGGCTACACCTCTGGAGAAAAGGTTACTGCTTGTCGTTATGTCTCATCCAAAGCCAAAGTGAGGAGTGCCACTCTCTCCAGACAGCTTAATGAAACTAATTCGGTAGTCAATGGTCTACGATAGTGTCCGGATTGCTGCAACGCAGGCAGATGGACACAAAGACCAACCGGTTTATACCCAAAACATTGCCAGTTTTGACAATAAACCATAACAACAAAACTCCTACGAAACAGGTGGTTACATGCACGTTGAATCTGCAAAAGTCCCATTACCCTTATCAACTCAATCAACCGAACAACCGGCCCCAGCAGCACAATCAGTCCCTCAGTTTACGGCTGACAGCTTCGACAATCAGCCGGGAGCCGAAATGCTGGCAACCCGATTGAACGCATTCAACGAGAATATATCGGTCATCCTGAATGCTAAAAAGTCTGAAACTGAAAAGACAGGTACTGAAAAGCCAGATACTGGAGGGCTTGACGCTAGCGATATTGCACTAATGTGCCAAAATTTCACCAGTGCTTTTAATCTGGATAATATCCTGGTTCAAGAGTCCACCCAGCTCAAAGCCATTCAAATCCTCCTGACCCTCACCAACTGCCATGATATTGATTCCCTCAAAGCGTTTGCTAACAGCAAACTGCATGAGAATCCTGACAATCAGGATGACTGCCAGAAGTTAAAGGATAGCGCCGACATGGACAACGATAATCCGATTACCCTGCCTCCGGGCTATGGCATGACATCGCAAAATTTCAGTTTTTTTCGGGATAAGTTAATGAATAGTTTTATTGACTCCCAATTCTCGGAAGCAAACTTTGAAACGAAAGAAATGGATCAACTGAAAGATGCACTAAGGATGGCCAAAATGCAGATCGCTGGCAATACCGGAATCGGTAACTTCAAAGAGTCAATAACTTTTGACCAATTCGACCGGGAACAAGTCAGCAAGCTAACTGGAAGCCTGATCTACCCACGGCAGAAGCTGTGTGCAGATAATTTGGCAAAAGAGATCATGGCGTTACAACAACAGCTGTTCGACTCCGACTCAGAGCTGATCGACATGCTGGGCAATAATGAAGACATCACTAAACTGCTGCAGGGTAATCAACCGTATCACCTGAAACAATTACTGGCCAGACAGGGTGCAGACAACCGCGCTACCCTGACCAATGATGCAGCCTTGCTGGTTTCATTTGTCGCAAGAAATTCAATATTTGCAGACAAATTTGCCAAACTTGGTATCAATCCGGAGAATCTTACACATTTAGCCAAAGCACACAGCATACTGAACCATGGCCAGGCTGACGAGCAGAAAGAACTCAGCAACGAGATTGCCGCTAAGGGCCTGAAAGGTAGTGATGATTTCACCAGAACGTTCTTCAAAAGCGAGACTGCCAATAAGTACAAGGCTGAGCCACCGTTTGCCAGAATTGCCTTATGGCTGGCGGAGTCCAATCAATCCGGTTGAACCAGGCGTTTACGGATCAGATAGACAAACTGACGTTTGGGTCAATCTGATCCATTAGCTTGGGAGGCTATCCGGAAAATTGCAGAACCCGGGGATATCTCACTGGGTGGAAGGTTCCGTTGCCAGCCCCCTGCCCCGTGACATATCCCTGACTGGCTGTCCGTCATCATCACCGGTTCCGGGCAATCCAGCCAGGTACCCGGCTCTTAAAAAAGCTGACAGAACACACCAGTAAAGACCGAAAAAGCATTAGCAGCCACTCTTATATTTCTGTATGATTGCCGCGGGATCGGCGGAGTATATGCTCCCGATAACCAGATGAGGACATAAGAAAGTCAGAACTGTCGGTACAGCAAAGCCTGTTTAGAAGGTTGGCAAGGGGAAAGCAGGGGTGCTTTTGATTTTCCAATGGAGTTGTGCACTCAAGTGCTCTGGCAACGGGGCCAGGGTAGTTAACTAAACAAGCACTATCATAAGGAAAAAACGCTAAAAAACAGCACACACATTCCGCTTTTTCCTGGAAAAAGTCTGCAACTCCCGGGGCGTAACCCCCTACCTTTGAACAGAAGCAACTGGCTCATTTTTTGACCGGATATTGATCCGTATCAATACAATCCCATTTCGGTTTACCCACAATAACCATCAAATCTTATAAGCATAACCCGAAGGTAACATGGAGCATGAGCACTGCAACGTTACAGCCGACCTATAACTACAAAGTAGTTCGGCAGTTTGCCATCATGGCCGTGGTCTGGGGAGTTGTTGGTATGGCGGTAGGCCTGCTGATTGCCTCTCAGATGGTCTTTCCCGAACTCAACCTGGGCTTACCCTGGACCAGCTTTGGACGCTTGCGGCCACTGCACACCAATGCGGTGATTTTTGCGTTTGGCGGCTGTGTCCTGTTTGCAACGTCCTATTACATCGTCCAGCGAACCTGTCAGGCGACACTGGCCATGCCGCGGCTGGCCGCTTTCACCTTTTGGGGATGGCAACTGGTGATTGTTGCGGCAGCCATTACTCTGCCCCTGGGTATTACCTCTTCCAAAGAGTACGCCGAACTGGAATGGCCCATTGATATTCTGATCGCCGTTGTCTGGGTCAGTTACGCGCTGGTCTTCTTTGGCACCATCATAAAGCGCAAGAGTAAGCACATCTATGTGGCTAACTGGTTCTTTGGTGCCTTCATTATTACGGTTGCCGTGCTCCATATCGTTAACAGTGCTTCGTTACCTGTTAGCCTGACCAAGTCCTACTCTGCCTATGCGGGTGCCATGGATGCCATGATCCAGTGGTGGTATGGCCACAATGCGGTAGGCTTTTTCCTGACCGCTGGTTTCCTGGGCATGATGTATTACTTCGTGCCCAAACAGGCGGAGCGTCCGGTTTACTCTTATCGTCTGTCCATCGTGCATTTCTGGGCGCTGGTTGCCATCTACATCTGGGCCGGCCCGCACCATCTGCACTACACCGCACTGCCGGACTGGGCCCAGAGCCTGGGCATGGTTATGTCACTGGTGCTGCTGGCACCGTCCTGGGGTGGCATGATCAATGGGGTCATGACCCTCTCCGGTGCCTGGCATAAGCTGCGGACCGATCCGATCCTGCGTTTTCTGGTGGTTTCCCTCTCTTTCTATGGCATGTCCACCTTCGAAGGCCCGATGATGGCCATCAAGACCGTTAACGCCCTGTCCCACTACACCGACTGGACCATTGGTCATGTGCATTCAGGTGCCCTGGGCTGGGTAGCCATGGTGTCATTCGGTTCGCTCTATCACCTGATTCCAAGGCTGTACGGCAAGGAACAGATGTACAGCGTTGGCCTGATCAATATGCACTTCTGGCTGGCCACCATCGGCACCGTTCTTTACATCGTTGCCATGTGGGTAAACGGTATCACCCAGGGCCTGATGTGGCGTGCAGTGAACGAAGACGGCACGTTAACCTACAGCTTTATTGAGTCCGTAGAAGCCAGCGGCGTCGGCTACATTGTCCGTGCTATTGGTGGTGCCTTCTTTGTTCTTGGCATGCTGACAATGGCTTATAACGTATACCGCACTGCCAGAGAGTCGGAGGAGCCCTCTTCCGATAAAGAGTCCCTCGAACTCAACCCGACCACTGCGCCGGTTGAAGGGAGATAATAATAATGGCGAGCAAACACGATATTGTTGAAAAGAACCTGGGCCTGATGGCGATACTGGTGGTCGTTGCCATCAGTTTTGGCTCCCTGGTGGAAATCGTCCCGCTGTTTTTCCAGAAAGAGACCACTCAGCCCGTGGAGGGCCTGAAGCCTTACACCGCCATGCAGCTGGAAGGCCGTGATATCTATATCCGTGAGGGCTGCGCAGGCTGCCACTCCCAGATGATTCGTCCGCTGCGTGCCGAGGTGGAGCGTTATGGCCACTACTCGGTGGCTGGCGAATCCGTTTATGACTACCCATTCCTCTGGGGTTCCAAGCGTACCGGTCCGGACCTTGCCCGGGTTGGCGGCCGTTACTCCGATGACTGGCACCGTGCCCACCTGATTAACCCACGTGACCTGGTGCCTCAGTCCATTATGCCCGCCTACCCATTCCTGGCAGAGAACACGCTGGATGGCAAGCTGACCCCAAGAAAGATGGAAACCCTGCGCACACTGGGTGTTCCCTACACCGATGAAGATATTGCCGGTGCTCGGGATGCTGTCAAAGGACAAACCGAGCTGGACGCCCTGGTGGCTTATCTCCAGGGACTGGGCACTGTTATTTCGGGTAAGCGCTGATGGATATCAATACGATTCGAGGACTGGCGACACTGGTCGCCCTGGTCGCATTTCTATCGGTGGTCTTCTGGGCCTACAGCAGCCGACGTAAAGGCGACTTTGATGAAGCCGCCGCCCTGCCATTTGCTGATGACCAGCAGGAGGGTGCTGAGAATACCGATGCCCCGGGCAGCCACCGGGAAACCCATAAGAACTCCCAGAAAAGAGGAGCAGTATAACGATGAGTAATTTCTGGCACTGGTGGATTGTTCTGCTGACCACCGCCTGCCTGGTACTGGTCACCTGGGTTCTGTTTGCAACTCGCAAGGGCCAGCGCAGGGATATGACCGATGAGACCACCGGTCACGCCTATGATGGCATTGAGGAGTATGATAACCCACTGCCGCAGTGGTGGTTTATCATGTTCATCGCCACCCTGGTATTCACTGTCGGCTATCTGATTCTCTACCCGGGTATGGGTAAGTGGACAGGCGTCCTTGGCTGGACTCAGGTGAATGAGCTGGAACAGGATCAACTCAAGCATGACCGCAAATATGCCCCTGAATTTGCCCGTTACGCCGCCACTCCGGTTGAACAGCTGATTAACAACCCCAGGGCTCTGAAAATGGGTGAGCGGGTCTATATCAACAACTGTGCCCTCTGTCACGGTATGGATGCCGGTGGCAACTTCGGTTTCCCGAATCTCACTGACAACGACTGGCTCTACGGTGGCACTCCGGACGCCATCAAGGCCACCATTGCCCACGGTCGTCAGGGACAAATGCCCGCCTGGGGTGCCGTGATCGGTGATACCGGCGTGAAGCAGGTTGCCAGCTATACCCGTGAACTGTCTGGTATTGACAGCGGTGCCAGCGAAGCGGACCTGGCCGCTGGCGAAAAGATCTTCAGTACGACGTGTGCCGTCTGTCATAACGCCGATGGTACCGGTAACCATGCCCTGGGCGCTCCGAACCTGACCAACAATATCTGGCTGTACGGATCAAGTCAGGCGCAAGTGGAATACACCATCCGCAAGGGACGAAACGGCGTTATGCCACCCTGGAACGATATTCTTGGTGAAGAGAAGGTTCATCTGGTGACGGCTTACGTTTACAGCCTGACCCACAAGGCTGAATGATTTGCTCAGGCGCAGGGACAAAAAACTATGAACCACAAAGGAACAAAGACACAAAGGGCGCTTTTTTTGCTAAGCCCAGCTCAGGCAAGCCTGAAAAAACCTTGTGCCTTTGTGCCTTTGTGGTTCCAATAAAACCTTAACGGTATATTTGGGCTCTATGAACACAGACAATGCCAACCAGGAACCGGAACTGATCGACTTGTATCAGAAGCCTGACAAGATTTACACCAGAAGCTTTTCGGGCCACTTCCGAACGCTTCGTCTGGCTGGCGGTACATTTCTCTTCTTGCTTTTTTTTGGCACCTGCTGGATCAATCTGAATGGCCGTCAGGCCGTGCTCTTTGACCTGCCTGCCCGGCAGTTTCATATTTTTGGCACCACCTACTGGCCCCAGGACTTTATCCTGCTGTCCTGGCTACTGATTATCTGCGCCTTTGGCCTGTTTGCACTGACGGTGTTTGCCGGACGAATCTGGTGCGGCTACACCTGCCCCCAGAGCGTCTTCACCTGGGTATTTATGTGGGCAGAACGCATCACGGAAGGTGAGCGCAACCGCAGGATGAAGATGGACAAAGAGCCCATGTCCGGCGGGAAATTTCTGCGCAAGAGTGCCAAACACTTACTCTGGGTGAGTATCGCTTTTGCTACGGCGCTCACCTTTGTCGGTTACTTCATTCCCATCCGGCAACTGGTGTTGGACATCGCCGCCTTCGATGTTGCCCCCTGGGGTATTTTCTGGCTCGGCTTCTTCACCCTGGCAACCTATGGCAATGCGGGTTACCTGCGGGAGCAGGTTTGTATTCACATGTGCCCGTACGCCCGTTTCCAGAGCGTCATGTTCGATAACGATACCCTGGTGGTAGCTTACGACAAGCATCGCGGTGAGCAGCGTGGCCCACGCAAGAAAAGCGCTGATCACAAAACCATGGGGCTGGGGGACTGTGTGGACTGCAGTGTCTGCGTACAAGTCTGCCCTACGGGTATCGACATCCGTGATGGGCTGCAATATCAGTGTATAGGCTGTGCCGCCTGTATCGATGCCTGCGACACCATCATGGACAAAATGGGCTACGACAAAGGCCTGATTCGCTACACCACCGATAACGAACTTGCCGGCCAGAAGACCCACTGGCTTCGTCCCCGCCTGATCGGGTATAGTTCAGCACTGTTCATTATGATCTGCCTGTTTATGTTCAGCCTTGGCCATCGAATTCCGCTGGAGCTGGAAGTACTCAGGGATAGAAATGTCCTTTTCCGGGTCATAAATGATGACCAGGTAGAAAATATCTACACACTGAAAGTCGCTAACAAAGACCAGCAACCTCATCTCATCAAAATACAGGTGGCTGGTATCGAGAATCTGAAAATAGCGGGCAGAACCGCCATTGTGGCAGAGCCGGGCAGTGTGCAGCAGGAAATCATCAGGGTTATCGCGCCGTTAATTGATGGAGCCCCCAGCACCCGGCCGATTCGCTTCAGCATCAGTTCCAGCCAGCCCGGACTGGAAGCAATTACCGCTGAAAGCCGATTTATGGTGCCCGGACCAGAGAGGAAGCCCTGAAGCATGACGCAATCAGCAACCAGCAGAGATAACCCGGCAGGAGGCCAGCCTGCCACCAACAGGGAACCTTTTACCCCCTGGTACCGGGAACCCTGGGCCTGGTACATCGTGGTTATTTTGCTGGTCACCTTTGCCTGGGGCGGCTTTCAGGTCTACACCGCCTTTACCCATCAGGACAGCGTGGTGATTGATGACTATTACAAAAACGGCAAAACCATCAACCAGGACATGACCCGGATTGAAAATGCCCGAAGCCTGGCCGTTGCCGGTACACTGACCATTGATGAATTGATCGGCGAAGTCCGGGTGACGATGCAGGGAAATCCGGAGGTGTGGCCCGGGCAGCTAAAACTCAGCTTTCTTTCTCCGGTATTTAAAGACAAAGACAGAACCATTGTGCTGAACCGCTCCTTTGGCATCAGCGCCAAATCAGCCGCAGATTCTAACCCGGCACAACCCGGGCAAAACCCAATGTATGTTGGCCAGCTGGACGCCCTGGTTACCGGTCGTTACTACCTGCAACTGGAAACCCTGGATGAGCTGATTCCGGAAGTGGGCTATGAGACCGGCTGGAAGATCACCCTGGAGGCCGTCGTCTCACCGGGAACCCCAACTACCCTGAAAAACCCGGATGCCTGATGACCGATACCCGTTGCTTTCATTGCACACTGCCGGTCAGCCAGCCGGTGGTATTTTTTGCAGACGTTGAAGGCACACTGCAGCCCATGTGTTGCCCGGGCTGCAAGGCAGTGACCGAGGCCATCGTGGCCGGCGGTCTGGAGAATTATTACCGGCACCGTACCGAAAGCGCCAACCAGGTCACTGACCTGAATCAGCGACTTCAGGAAGAACTGCAGATCTATGACCGTGCAGAGGTGCAAAAGGATTTTGTCAGACCCGCAGGCCCGGCTTCCCAAAGCCAGGATAACCACCTCACTGCCAGTCTGTTGATAGACGGCATCACCTGCGCCGCCTGTATCTGGTTATTGGAAAACCATCTGGAATCATTGACGGGTGTTTCCCGGGCCAGTGTCAACCTCAGCACCCATGAGGCACAGATCACCTGGGATAACAGCGAAATCCCCTTAAGTACCATTCTGCTGGAAATTCACAAAATCGGTTACAAGGCGTTCCCCTGGCGTGCCGACCAGCAGGAAGCCCTGCTGAAAAACGAAAACCGCACCTTTATACGACGGCTTGCCATTGCCGGTATTGGTGCCATGCAGGTGATGATGTATGCCATCGCCCTCTATTCCGGTGCCATCAGTGACGATATGCCGGACATTTACCGGGACCTGATCCGGATCTTCAGCGCCGTGATTGCCACGCCTGTGGTGTTGTACTCTGCTGCGCCCTTCTTCAAGGCGGCCTGGCGGGATATCAAAATACGGCATCTCGGCATGGATGTTCCGGTATCCATTGCCATTGGTGGCGCTTATCTGGCCAGCCTGTGGGCAACCTTCTCCGTTTATTTCCTTGCTGATGGCTCTATTTATTCCATCGCTGAAGGCTCTATTTATTCCACCGCTGAGGGCTCTGGCGAAGTCTACTACGACTCCGTTTCCATGTTTACCTTCTTCCTGCTGACCGGTCGCTACCTTGAGCTTCGTGCCCGCCATGCAACCGCCAGGGCTGCACGGGCGCTGACCAATCTGCTGCCGCCCAGCTGCCTGAAAGAAGTCAACGGTCACTATCAGCGCGTCCCGGTGGCCGATCTGCAACCAGACGACAAGGTTAGAATTCTTCCCGGCGATGCCATTCCCGCAGATGGCATTCTGATCAGTGGCTCCACCAGCGTGAATGAAGCCATGTTGACCGGAGAGTACCTGCCCATCGAAAAGCAGCGTGGTGACACACTGCTGTGCAGCAGTATCAATGTGGACCATCCCATTGAGCTTAAGGTAAGCAAAGTAGGCGAAGAGACCCGGGTAGCCGGCATTATCCAGCTGCTGCAACGGGCACAGCAGGATAAGCCCGCCATCGCGAAAATTGCCGATAAGGTGGCCGGCTGGTTTGTTGCCTGTGTTTTGCTGGTGGCCATTTGTGTGTACTGGGGCTGGTCCGGCATTGCGCCACAAGACGCGTTCTGGATTACCCTGTCGGTTCTGGTGGTGACCTGCCCATGCGCCCTGTCCCTGGCCACCCCTGCCGCCCTGACTGCGGCTACCGGCTATCTGCACCGCCTTGGCCTGCTGGTGACCCGTGGTCATGTTCTGGAAGGCCTGAAAACCATCGACCATGTGATCTTTGATAAAACCGGCACCTTAACCAAAGGGGAACTGTCGTTAAGCCAGGTGGTTTCTCTTGATAACGGCAACAGTTCAAAAGAAGCGTTGCTTCAGCGGGCAGCAGCCCTGGAAGCACACTCTGAACACCCTATCGCCAGAGCCTTTTTCTACACCGTTGAGTCACTGCATGAGCAGGCTCACGAGGTGAAAAACCATCTTGGCCAGGGGATAGAAGGCACCATTGGCAACCGCCTTTACCGCATCGGACGACCCGACTTTGCCTGTCCATCCGGCCATGTGGCAACGCCAGAACAGGATGGACAGTGGTTGCTGATGTCAGAAAGTACTGACCAGAAACTCTGGCAACCGCTCTGCTGGTTCAGGATTACCGACAGCCTGCGCCCTGAGGCCGCCCACACAATCCAACGGCTGCAACAGATGGGCAAAACCGTAACCCTGCTCAGTGGTGATGCCGAGCCGGTGGTGGCGGCAACCGCTGAATCCCTGGGTATACGGCAATGGAAGTCTGAAAGCAGCCCGGATGACAAGCTGCGCTATATCCAGACGCTGCAGAGTCAGGGCCACAAAGTCTTGATGGTTGGTGATGGCATCAATGATGTTCCTGTTCTGGCGGGGGCGGATATCTCCATGGCCATGGGCAACGCCTCAGACCTGGCGCGCACCAGTGCAGATGCAGTATTGATTTCCGGCAACCTTGAGCGACTGGCCGATGCCTTTAACCTGACCATAAGAACCCGGAAAATTATCCGGCAAAACCTGGCATGGTCCCTTGGCTACAACCTTGCCGCCCTGCCCCTGGCCGCAGCAGGCATGATTGCCCCATGGATGGCCGCTACCGGCATGGCGCTCAGCTCACTGATCGTGGTGGCCAACGCCCTGCGACTGAACCGCCCGGGAAAACTGCCCAAAGCACCGACCGAGTCAGAAGAAGTTTACGCCCACCTTGAACCCAGAGGAGCTGCCTGACCATGGAAAGCCTGATTATTCTGATCCCTCTGGCCCTGATCCTGATCGCTGTAGCGATCAAACTCTTTTTCTGGGCAGTAGACGACGGTCAGTTTGACGACCTTGAAGGGCCAGCCCACAGCATTCTTTTTGATGAGCCTCAACAGATACCAAAAGCTGATTCACATGACCATAAATGAAGTCCCCACCTTACTTTCCGCATTAACCCTGGGCATACTGGGCAGCGCCCACTGTATCGGCATGTGTGGCGGCATTACTTCCGCCCTCAGCCTCTCCCTGGCAGGCAAGTCCCGTGCACAGATCTTCTGGCTGATGCTGACCTATCATCTCGGACGAATTACCAGCTACGCCATCGCTGGTCTCCTTCTGGCCAGCATTGGCTGGTACCTGGGCGGTATCAGCCCGGAAGTAAAGATGGGACTGCGCTATTTTGCGGCCATTATGCTGATCGCCATGGGGCTTTATCTGACCGGTTGGTGGCGTGGTCTGACACATCTGGAAAAGATCGGACATAAGCTCTGGCAACATATCCAGCCCAAGGCCAAAGCACTGCTGCCCATCAAAAACTTTCCCAATGCCCTCGCCATTGGCATGCTCTGGGGGTGGTTACCCTGCGGCCTGGTCTACAGCACCCTGGCCTGGAGCGCCACTCAGGGAAAACCGGTACAGGGTGCGCTGTTAATGGCCTCATTTGGTATAGGCACCATACCCTCAGTGTTCCTGCTTGGTGCGTTCTCAAGACAGCTCAGCGGCATTATCCAAGCCAGTATCACCCGCAACCTGGCGGGGTTGCTGATTATCCTTTTTGGCTTGTGGTCTATGCCCGGCGCACACCAGAGGTGGTTGATGTCCATGCTGCACCATCACCATATGTGATAAAAGGAAAAAAAAAGTTCTGCCTCCTAGGAGGCTCTTAAAGTTTTGAATCAGAAATCAAACCAAAAGACGAGGCGCTCCGCTTTTTGCTTCTGCAACTCAGCCAACTCCAAAAAATACTTTTCCCCCAACGATTCCCTGATCGTAAGCTTGACAAACTCTTCGGGAACATCAACGCCCCTTTCTCTTAAAGGCTTGTTGTAGTCGTAAGAAACCAATTCATCAACAGACAGCCAGGAGTGGCCAGATCCACCCGTTCCCCATTCATCAGACTTGGCCTTGATGGAAAGACTGACATCTCCGGGCAGCCCCCGAGCCTCCTCAATAATGGGATACGGAGTAACATGCCAGGAGCCCCAGTCATAATCGCTTCTGACAAAACCCTCGGAAAAAAATGAAAAGACATGACGATTGCGATCTGAAAAAGGTTCGTAACCCGGGATTTCTTCCCATTGCCCGACACTATTTCTGAATTCAGCATACATATGTATGTCTGCACCCATAATTACTCCTCCTGTCTGATCAGTGACCAGGACATATTTGTGAATTTTTATGATCTAGCAGCAAAAATAGCACATTCAATGAACCCACCAATCACTATCAATCAGACCCTTTTCAGCACAACCCTGCCAGCCAAAGCATTATTTGCTCGATTAATAACCAGATGGCAGATACAATAGCCAACCTCAACAACTTCACGCCACGTTGGACACAATCCTCATCACATGCCCTAAAGACGAACCACTAAGGCATGCCAGTTCGGTTCATACCTATTGACACCGATCAAAGAACAACCTTGAAAATCTTTCTAAACTAGCCAAAAACATCATGACGTAATACCGACTGTTTTTGCCTTACCCTTTCCGGCACAAAAAGACCGACCAGAAGGCGAACACACTGACTAATAAGACATGAAGATTACCGAGAGCAATAATGAATACCGCACCAGTTTGGGATAAAGACCTGATTCACCGATACAACCACTCAGGCCCGCGTTATACCTCCTATCCCACGGCGGTGCAGTTTGATGGCAGCTTTGATATTGAGAAATATCATCACAATGCCCACTCCAGTGCCAGGGCCATCAATCCCCTGTCACTCTACTTTCATATCCCGTTCTGCTCCCATGTCTGTTATTACTGCGCCTGTAATAAAATTGTCACCAAACACCGTGGGCGCGCCAATAGTTATCTGGAATACCTGTTTCGTGAAATAGAGATGCAGGCAGCACTCTACAGTCAGGAACAGCGGGTCGAGCAACTGCACTTTGGCGGCGGCACACCGACCTTTCTGAGCAGAGATCAGATGAGGGATCTGATGGGCCATATCCGTCAGCACTTCCAACTGACCCAAAGCGATACCGCAGACTACTCCATTGAACTGGATCCCAGGGAAGTAGACTGGCCCATGATGGGCACCCTGAGGGACCTTGGCTTCAACCGAATCAGCATGGGCGTTCAGGACCTGAACCCCAAAGTTCAGCAAGCCGTTAACCGGGTTCAACCTGAAAGCATGATTCAATCCATTCTTGATGCTTCCAGGGTCATGGCATTCCGCTCGGTACACATGGACCTGATTTACGGCCTGCCTTTCCAGACCACCAACAGTTTTATGGAAACCATCGATCGTGTGGCTGATATGGCCCCGGACAGGCTATCCCTGTTTAACTACGCCCACCTGCCCCACCGC
Organism: Endozoicomonas sp. ALC013; assembly: GCF_049310205.1. Taxonomy (NCBI): domain Bacteria; kingdom Pseudomonadati; phylum Pseudomonadota; class Gammaproteobacteria; order Oceanospirillales; family Endozoicomonadaceae; genus Endozoicomonas; species Endozoicomonas sp. ALC013. The sequence goes on from NZ_JBLYNS010000030.1 coordinate 15,000, forward strand.
TTCAAACCACAGCGCCGAATTAATGAGCAGGATCTGCCTGCGCCGGAAGTGAAGCTGGACATTCTGCATCAGGCCACGGAAAAACTGCTGGATCAGGGCTACATCTACATCGGTATGGATCACTTTGCCCTGCCAGACGATGAACTGGCCATTGCCCGGGAAGAAGGCACGCTGCACCGGAATTTCCAGGGTTATACCACCCATGGTCATTGCGACCTGATCGGCATGGGCGTGTCTGCCATCAGCCAGGTAGGCGACACTTATATCCAGAACAGCACCGATGAAGCCCGGTACTGTGCAATGATCAATGAACAGCAGTTGCCAGTGGTTCGCGGCCTGAAGATGACCGCTGATGACAAAGTCCGCCAGGCAGTGATTACCCAGCTGATCTGCCACTTCAAACTGAACTTCAGCGATATTGAACAGCGGTTTGATATTCAATTCAGGGATTACTTCCGGGATGAGCTGGCAAGGCTGGAGCCGATGAGGGCAGACGGCCTGATCAGTCTCAATAGCGATGGCTTGCTGGAAGTACTGCCAAAGGGAACACTGCTGATCCGTAACATCTGTATGCAGTTCGACCACTATCTCCATCAACCGGAGATGAAAGAGAAGACGCTCTTCTCAAAGGTTATCTGAGTAACACTCCGGAGCAATCACCAGGCTCCGGAGCCCCTCTCCCGCCAGTACCGACAACGACTGATCATCCCGCACAGAACCGAAACCTCTCTGCAGCTCACCGGTTTATCAGAAAAAAACTGAAACTGACGACGACTTGCCACCACTATCACATTGATTTACTTGAAACATAAGTGCAAAATCTGCCATGTCCGTTAAATACCACGAACGAAAATTTAATCCTGTGACATAAGACAATGTCAGATTGATTTTCAGGGATAAAGACACACAACCACCAGGAGCCATGACCATACCATGATCAGGGTCAGCCCTGAGCTTGATAGATGACACGGCAGATGAGAGCTCACCGGAACCACCGCAGTTTATGACGCATTGCTGAAGCAGCACCAAACCCCTACCCTGGGTCTGCCCGGTTGCGTACATACCTGATTTACACTCCGGTAACACTTTTCATACACTTGGTTTTCCATAAACAGTGTCGAATTTCGCCAAATACGACTTTGAGGCCTCTCAATGACGTCAAAGCCCAACGTCCGACAGCCGAGCCATGTGGCCTGCAGAGACTGCAGCCTCAGCTCACTGTGCCTGCCACTGGCACTGAGCATTAAGGATATCGATCAGCTGGATCACATTATCAAGCGTGGGCGTCCTTTGAAAAAAGGCGAACACCTGTTTCTGGAAGGTGACCCCTTTACCAGTGTCTTTGCTGTTCGCTCAGGGGCTCTCAAAACCTACACAGCGACCAATGAAGGTGAGGAACAAATCACCGGATTTTACCTGCCCAGCGAAATTCTTGGCCTGAGCGGTATGGATACGGATACCTATCCGGTGTCGGCCCAGGCGATGGAAACCACCATGATCTGCGAGATTCCTTTTGAGCAACTGGAAACCCTTTCCGATCAATTCCCGGAATTGCGCCGACATCTGATGCGCCTGATGAGCAAGCGTATCCGTGAAGACCAGCAAATGATGATGCTGCTGTCCAAGAAAAACGCCGATGAACGTATTGCCACCTTCCTGATTAACCTGGCCAGCCGTTTTCGTCGCCGGGGTTTTTCTTCCCAGTCGTTCCGTCTGTCCATGTCGAGAAATGAGATGGGGAACTACCTGGGTCTGGCGGTAGAAACGGTTAGTCGTGTATTTACCCGATTCCAGAAAAACGGCCTGATCTCCGCCGTGGGCAAGGAAATCGAAATTCGCAACTCGGTTGAACTCTGTGCCCTGGCCGGGGGAAAAACACTGGAACCGATTGCTACCAACGCCTGACTTTATCCTCTAAAGAAGCTACCCTTTGAGGTGGCTTCTTCCTTTTTATCCATTGACTGACAGCGGCATGCTCCCTCCCATGCATACAAACGAATGTTCATCCGTTCAGGAATATCTGCGAACGCAAATCAGAACCATCGCGGACTGGCCCCATGAAGGCATCCTGTTTCGGGATATCACCACACTGTTTGAAAACCCGGAAGCCTGGCGTAAGGCCGTGGATGTCATGGTTCAGCGTTATGAGAACCAGACTTTTGATCGCATTGGCGCGCTTGATGCCCGCGGTTTCCTGCTTGGCTCGACACTGTCCTATATCATGAACAAGCCGCTGGCACTGTTTCGCAAGAAAGGCAAACTGCCAGGCAAAACCCTCAGTGTCGAGTATGACCTTGAATATGGCAAAGCCGTACTGGAAATGCATGAAGACACCATTAAGGCCGGTGAAAAAATTCTGTTAGTGGATGACCTTATCGCCACCGGAGGCACACTGCTGGCTGGGGATCAGTTGATTCGACAAGCAGGAGCCAGCACACTGGAAGCTGCAGCTATCATCAATCTGCCAGACCTCAAGGGCGCTGACAGACTCAATGCGGCGGGCATTCCAACCTATGCCCTGTGCAATTTTGCCGGTGAGTAAAACCACCCTCAGTTCAGAATTTCAGGGATGATACGATATGTCTCTTAGATCCAGGGTTAATGTCTGGATCTGAGAGCCCCTCCCGCAGTTACAGGACGCACAGACCGGGATCTACCCGGGAAAAGGACTTTGCAAATGGGAATATGCGCCAAGGAACTAAGGCACTATGTTGTTCGCCCCGCACTCAAGCATCTGGGTATGTGGAGCCCTACTGCTGAGAACCTGCTGCTTGGTACCGCAGCCAGAGAGTCCGGGCTTGGTTTTCATCTGAAACAGGCCAATCACCAGGCACTCGGTATCTATCAGATTTCTCCTCGCATGCACCGCAATATCTGGGACCTGTTTCTGGCACCAAACGCTGACTTATCCAGCAAAGTTCGGGGACTGGCCAGCCAGCGGGAGTTTCTTTCCCACCCCCATCATGAACTGGCGACCAACCTGGTTTACGCCACCGCCATTGCCTGGCTTATCTATCACCGCTGCGGTATTCAGATCGAAGATATTGATAAAGAAGACATCACTGCCATGGCCAGATTATGGCAAAAGCACTTCCACAGCAGAAACCCCGGAACACTCCAGAGCTTCTGCGAAAGCTATCAAAAGATGATTATTGAATCAGGCTGCTCCACAGAGGAGTCAACGTACTTTAACCAGGCTGCAGCCAAACCGGCATAACAGGATTCAGCCTGCCTGCTCCCTTATCGCCTTGATGATGCTCCCCTACAACCCCTTGGCCTCAGCACATTGAACACAAAGGTCAGCATAAGGCATAACCTCAAGGCGCTGAACCGGAATTTCCTTACCGCAGGACAGGCAGAAACCGTAATCGCCCTCATTTATACGATCAAGGGCGCGGTTAATTTTACCCAGTTCAATCACCGCCTCGTTACCCAGTGCATCAATAACCTCATCATTCTCCCGTTCCTGCGCCTGCTCAGACCAGTCTGCACTGTTTTTTCGGGAAGCATCCTTTTTAATTTTACCCAGACGCGTATTCAGCTCATCCCTGCGAGCCATCAACCATTTCTGCCACTTATCATGATCTGTCATTTTGCTACCCCTGCACAAAAATACTGTAGAATCCTGCTGTTTATTCTATAAAGAATGGTTGTGTCAAAAGGTCACTCTTTACCATAAAACAACGCCGAAGAACCTTATCCCCACTCACAAAAACGGATAAGGTAATTACCAACCTGCGGCGTACTGATTCTTTCCAAAATCATGAATTCAAATAGTAGATCATTGATACCGTAAACGTAATATTCAGTTTCAATCCGGAAAAACATTTTCCCACCTGGTACATCAATTCAATGAGTTTGATGTGAACAATCTCCGTTCAGCCTGAAGCGGAGTCCAGGAGGCTGACAAAGTCCCTCCTCTTGATCTCGTAACCATTAACAGGCTGAGTGGTCGATAACCAGGCATTACATCACATAAGGCAGTCGTTTCAGCCTGTCGATGCAGGATGTGTGATTGAGCTGTCTGGCAAGTACCAGGGGAGTCCTGCCATGTCTGTTTCTCACCCGATGATCTGCGCCGGCATTCAACAGCATCCTGACAACTTTCAGGTTGCCATTGAATGCCGCCATATGCAGAACGGTATTGCCGTCTTGATCGGGAATATTCAGATCCGCCTTCGCCCGAATCAGCAGGCTGAGGGAAGCATCAAATGAGAAATGAATAAAGGACATATCAACGGCATAGTGCATGGCAGTACGGCCGGAATTATCTTTAACATCAAGCTGAGCACCTACCTGGATCAGGGCTTTCAGGCTATTGCAACGGTGTTTAAGCACAGCCAGATGCAGTGCGGTCTTACCCTCTGCGTTGGTCATGTCAAGGTCGGCATCGGAGCGAATAAACATGCGCAGGCACACATAACTGCCGTAGGTGACGGCGTCGTGTAACACCGTGTTGCCAGCCGAGTCCCTTGCCGAAAAATCCACGTTAGCCTCAACAATGACCCTGACGCACCCAAGATGGTTGCATCTGGTGGCTATGTGCAGTGCTGTCATAACGCTATTGCCGTTGGTAAAGGCCTGGATATTGGCCCCCCTTCGGATCAGGGTTTGCACGCTTTCAAGGTGCCCATGATAAGCAGCAAGGTGCAGGGCATTCCAGCCACAATTGACAAACGCCTCAACGTTGGCGTTGTTATCAATCAGGATTTCCAGACACTCACTATGGTTTCGCATGGCAGCGTAGTGTATCGCCGCTCTGCCAACGGGGGTCACTGCGTCAAGGTTCGCACCTTTATCGGCAAGTAATCGCAGGCAGTGGCCATGACCACCGGTGGCCGCATGGTGAACTGCCACCCGGCCATGCCGGCTGGCTATGGTCATGTTACACCCATTGCTGATGAGAATATCCATTACCGCCCTGTGGCCGGCCTTGGTCGCCAGAATCAGGGGGGTCCTGCCACGGCTGTCCACGGTATCAATAATGCCCGGGTTCCGGGCCAGTATCCTGACACACTCACAACGGCCTTCCAGGGCAGCAATATGCAGTGCTGTTCGGTCATGACTGTCCCTGGTGGCAGGGTTTGCCCCTCCCAGAATCAATGCTTCGGCAAACTGACCGTCTTCCTGCCTGGCTGCCAGATGAAGGGCGGTATGACCATCCCGGTTAGTCAGATTGAGACCCGCACCGGACTGAATCAGAAAATTAACCACATCAAGGTGGCCATTGACCAGGGCAACGTGCAGTGGGGTCATGCCGTTATTGATGGCCGGGACATCCAGCGAAGCCCCCGCTGCCACCAAAGCCCTGACGCAACCCATTTGCCCATTGCTGGCGGCCATGTACAGCAGACGGACATGATGACCTGTATCACCGGTACGAAACAGGGCAAAGACAACACTCGGGTCGAGGGTCAGCAACTGCTGAAGCTGTGCCAGGTTTCCGGAGCGACAGCAACTCAGGGGCATTGACTCGCTGTAAGCTGAGTACTCATAGAGCTTCGCCCCACCCTCTCGCATCAGTGGCAGGGCCCAATTAAGACAGACCGGGCAAGTTCGTCTGGACAACTGTCGGCTGTTAAGCCAGGGGGTCACACATTGCTCGTGATAGCGATGGCGACAAGGGGTAACCACTACCCTGCTGTGTCCAAACAATCCAACCAGACAAATCGGACAGACATCGTTTAATGGTTGCCCTGTCGGGTTGGAAACCGGAGAAATTGAATTTTCCATCAGTATTCAGGTCACCGTGTACCCGGTTGAATTCATGGACAACCGGTGATTTCATAAACACTATTGACAGAAAAATTGTGGACTGGTTCCTGAAAGGCAGCACAGAAGCTGACCTGCCTGCTATTGGCGCACCTTGGCAATCTGATCTGAATTGAACGTTCGCATAGCCTGGCTGCACAGCCTCTCAGCTTGAGAGGCCGGGAAATTAAATAGTAATAATTTTTACCATGTCAATATCGGTATCGATTGGATCAGGAATATTCCCGGAAAAGATCGTTTGATTGTCCTCATGCTCATAGGACTTGCGCTCGCCAGAACGATCCATTTTAAGATCCTTGAAATTGAACAGCTCAGTATCAGCCATCTGGGATGGCGCTATATTTTGCATAGCCGTAAAAATTGACTCGATCCTGCTCGGATTCTTTTTTTCCCACTCAGCCAGCATGGCTTTGATATTCTGACGCTGCAGGTTCTTTTGTGAGCCACACAGGTTGCATGGAATAATCGGGAACGCCATTTGCTCAGCAAACCGTTTGATATCCTTCTCGCGGCAATAAGCCAAAGGGCGAATCACCACGTTCCGTCCATCGTCTGATAGTAACTTGGGTGGCATGGCGGCCAGCCGGGAGCCATAGAACATATTAAGAAACATGGTCTCTACGATGTCGTCCTTATGGTGGCCAAGGGCAATTTTGGTTGCGCCGATATCTTCGGCAAAGGCGTACAAAGTGCCACGGCGCAAGCGCGAGCATAAACCACAGGTGGTTTTACCCTCCGGTATCTTCGACTTAACCACCGAATAGGTATCCCTGTTAATAATATGATAAGGAACATTCAGGCCATCCAGGTATTCCGGCAGGATATGCTCAGGAAAGCCCGGTTGTTTCTGATCCAGATTCACCGCCACTAAATCAAAGGTTATCGGTGCACTTTTCTGGAGACTCTGCAAAATATGAAGCATCGTGTAGCTATCAGCGCCACCCGATAAACAGACCATCACTTTGTCGCCATCCTCGATCATATTGAACTCTTCAATAGCCTGACCTGCGTGGCGGCGCAACCTTTTTTGCAGCTTGTTAAATTCTGTCTTTGCAGTTCCGGAAAGAGAAGTCGTCATATTATCCTGAGGGAGTCTAAGGAAAAATTTGATTATAACTATCTGTCAATCTTTCACCAATCAGACCGATTGCTATCCCGTTACGGACTTTCACTACAGGGGATTCTGAAACCAGCTCAAATGGAATAAGTTATGGGATATCCCCGCCCCGGAAAGGTATCCACCGAGCCATTCAAGACCCACAACTTAAAACGGCTCAACGCCAGCAGCCACTGAAAATGGATAAAACCCGGTATTGATTAACAAAAGCAAAATCAATATATTTAAAATCAAATTCTGCATAGCAGAATAATAAGGAAATGATAACATGCCCGATGCCTATATCTACGACGGTGGTCGTAGACCTTTCGGCCGAGACGGTGGGGCGCTCTCATCGATCCGTCCGGATGACCTGTTGGGTGACATCATCAGGACTCTCATTCAGCGCAATGCTTTCGACCTGAATCAATACGAAGACGTTATCGCAGGTGGCACACAGCGGGTTCCCCGTCTGGCCGGGGTAAAAAACGCACTGAATCTGATGACGTCAGGTCAACCCCTGGAAAAATTGGCAGGCACAAGGCAGTTAAATATCCAATATGAATGACCAATATGCCACTCTGAAAGGAATAATCTTTGCCCTGCTCTCAGCACTGGCATCCACTACCGCGGGTGTTGCCACCAAGGTGGTAGCCGATGCAGTTCCCATCTCTATGGTTGTTTTGTTTCAGTACGGCATCTGCCTGCTTATTCTTATCCCTTTGCTGTTGAAACACCCTCTTCGCAACTGGTATACAAAACACCCGGTTATTCATGCTGTCCGGGGGATTTCCGGCTGGCTGTGTTTTTTTACCTACTATCTGGCGATTCAACATACCCCCCTGGTGGACGCCTCTCTGCTGCGTAACACGGCACCGTTATTTGTGCCATTATTTGTCTGGGCCTGGATAAAAATAACCATTCCGGGGGGGCAGTGGCTGCCTATTATTGTTGGCTTCCTGGGTATTCTGCTGATCTTGCGACCGGACGCAGAAGGCATTGAATACTGGCATATCGTCGGGTTGCTGTCCGGCGTGTTTCTGGCGCTTTCCATGGTCAGCACCCGGGTCCTTTCAGGCACGGAATCGACCCATGTGATTTTGTCTTACTATTTTTTGATATCGTTTCTTAGCAGCATCCCGTTAGCTATCCTTGACTGGCAGCCTATTCCTTACTGGACACTGCCCTATTTGCTCTTTATTGGTGGTTCTATCTCGTTGACCATGTGGTGTTATACCCGGGCATTGACACTTGCCAGTGCCGTCATCGTGGCACCTATAAACTACTCCGGTGTTGTATTTTCAGGAATTATGGGCTGGCTGATCTGGAGCCATATTCCTGACGGGTTTGCGCTGACAGGAATTGTGCTGGTCATCGCAGCCGGGCTGATTACGGCGTTCTGGAACAGCGGCAGCGCCAGGCAACAATAGATGGATGTTAACCGACAAACCCCGGAGATTTACCCGATACTTCTGATTTACCTATGTTATAAATGTTTAATCCTTTAACCAGTATTGATAATGGCCTTTAATTTGCGGGGAGCGGAACTCCACCCCCTGCAGAGCGTACACAATAGTAGAAGACACACCACATATGAATGAAATTATTGACCTGCCAAGAGAGAAAGGGGGGGAGAAAGACAGGAAATTCGTTGAGGCGCTGGCACGTGGCCTGGATTTGCTGCGGGCTTTCAACCAACAGGGCGGCGTTCTCGGCAATCAGGACCTTGCCAGAATTACCGGGCTTCCCAAACCAACCATCTCCCGCTTGACTTACACATTGACCCAGCTGGGCTATCTCACCTACTCGAAGCACCTGGAAAAATATCAACTGGACGTCGGTGTGCTGGCACTGGGTTACGCCTACACCTCCAACCTCAACGTACGTAAAATTGCCAAGCCTTATATGGAAAAAATGGCCACTCAAGCCAATATCTCTGTAGGACTGACCGTACGTGAGCGTCTGTCGATGATTTATGTTGAAAATTGCCGCAATGAAAAAACGCAGGCTCTGCGCATGGATGTTGGCTCAAGATTGCCACTGGCAACATCATCCTCCGGGCGCGCCTTTCTGGCCGGCCTGTCAGACGGTGAAAGACATCAGATCCTGTCACTGATGGAGCAGCACTCAGGTGATCACTGGCCAGCCTGGCAAGAAAGCATCAGCAAGGCTATTGATGAGTATCAGGAAAAAGGCTTCTGTACATCCCTTGGCGACTGGAGCAAAGATGTTAATGCCGTTGCTGTCCCGCTCAAACTTCTGGACGGCCGGGTTATGGCAATCAACTGCGGTGGTCCGAAATACCTTATCTCCGATGAGATGATCATGCAGTCATTGGGGCCACAGCTGGTTCATGTGGTGCGGGATATTGAGGCTACCGGGGTATAACCCATAAATAACACGGCTTGAATACTGTCCTATCCTCGTTTCCATGCTCCACGTGGGAACGAGCACATAGCACTTAATTGAGATAAAATAAAAAATCGAACACACATTTCGCTGTGCAGTATTGCATATTGATTTCAACCATATCCTCAGGCTAAGATCACAAAGCACTGAAATCTTCGATACAAGAATTCAATAACAACAAAAACCTGAAACCGACTACTGAGGGCAGTAGTGGCAAGAAGGAGCAGGAGACCTTAGCAACATGCAAAAAAATCACCGTGCTTCCAGGCAGATGGAACGGCCTGTTGGAATCAGAAAATCAACTTATCTACTCACACTGGCTATTCTGGGCACCATGCCCGGTGTCAGTCAGGCCGTCAGCTGGACCACAGAAAATGATGTCAATATCTCGCTGGATACTCAGGTGAAATACAGCACCATGTGGCGAGTAGAAGACAGGGATGATGACAACCTCAATATCAATACCAATGACGGTAATTATAATTTTGATACCGGGTTAGTCTCGAACATCTTCAGCATTACCTCAGACCTGGAAGTGAGCAAAGATGATTACGGTCTGTTTTTGCGGGCCAACGCCTGGTATGACAGCCAACTGAAAGATAAAGACCCGACCGGAGATGGCAATATTTATTCCAACTCCGGCAGCGAAACCAAATTTTCTGATGACCTTAAAGACTCTGCCTCAGGAGCAAGACTTCTTGATGCCTATGCCTATCGGGATGGTTATGTTGCGGACCAACCGCTGTCCTTCCGACTGGGCCGTCAGGTGATTAACTGGGGTGAAGCCCTCTTCTTTACCAGCGGTATAAACTCTGCCAACCCTTACGATATTGCCGGGCTGCGCCTTCCGGGGGCAGAACTGCGTAACCATACATTGCCGGTGAATATGGCGTATGTGCAGGCGGGAATTACCGACAATCTCAGTATGGAAGCGTTTTATAAGTTTGAATGGGAATCTCATGAGTTGATACCCAATGGGGCTTATATGAGTACGGAGGATCTGTTTGGTGATGGGTCTTTGGGGGTTATTGAAGATTTTAGGAATTCACTTCCGGTACCGGCTGATATTTCAATCCCAGGCTTGAATGGCACTGATCGGATTTTACCTATTGCCAGACAGGGGCAGAAAATCGATGCTTCAGATGATGGTCAGTTTGGTCTTGCGCTGCGTTATGAATTTTCTGAAGTCGAAGCTTCGTTATTCTTTATGAACTATCACAGTCGTGCTCCTTATGCTGCTCTTGAAACTGGAGATCAGGCTGGTTGTTCCTCTCAGGCACCGGGTTTTCTTTCAGCAGGAAGCCCGATTACAGGCCAATATGCAGCGTTGTGTCAAGCTGGCATAACTGGGTCAAACTCAACGTTAACAGCTCTTGCAGATGGACTGTATTACCTCAATAACACCTACTATGACCTTGCATACCCTGAAGATATCCGTCTCTACGGCTTAAGCCTGTCCGGTAATATTGGTGAAACCAGTATTGGAATGGAAGTCACCTACCGGCCTAACATGCCGTTTTCTACCAATCGGGAAGAATTTGCAACCTTAGCCAGCAATGCTATTTTGGCAGGTAGAGGATCAGTGGGTACTATAGACTTGGGTGCCGCAGGAATCGTTGCCTCAGGTACAAAAACCAACCTTTACCAGCGTGACGAGCTATACACCTGGACGGTCAACGCCACCCACAATTTCGGACCAAACCTTGGTGCCGATGATGTCAACCTTATCTCAGAGGTTTCCGGTAAAATCATACCCGGCAGCATTACCGATGTGCCCAACTTTTCCAACTTAAGCAAAAACTCTTATGAGTACACACTGGTTCTGAGCGGCTCATACGACAACGTGCTGCCCGGGTTGGACTTATCCCCATCATTGACCCTCAATGATAAACTCCACGGAGACGATCAGGGGGCCATAAGCTACAGCGCCAGGGTTGCTGCAGACTACGGCAGCAATATCTCTGCCGAACTGAGCTATAACGCCTGGAACAGCCAAAGCGACCAGAGAGACCGGGACAATGTCGCCTTTAGCGTGGCGTACTCCTTTTAATCACCAGAAAAATAAAAGGCTTCGTTTTGGCAATCCGAACGAAGCCATTTTAAAAAAATAACAAAAATAATGAGGTGAACGGATGAAAACAAGACCCTTATTTTCAACGCTGGCCATAGCGGTCGGCATTACCTTTTCAAGTTTGTCGCTGGCAGCCGTTGATAACATGGAAGCCAGGCGATTAACCAGCGAACTCACCCCTTTTGGTGCAGAAAGAGCGGGCAATGAAGAGGGCACTATTCCAGCCTGGACCGGCAAACTGGTTTCTGTTGACAATGGTTACGACCCGGAAAGAGTGACACGCGTCGACCCATTCGCGGATGAAAAACCCCTGTTCGAAATCACGGCAGAAAATTATAAGGAGCATCAGGATAAGCTAAGTACTGGTATTATCGCCATGCTCGAAGCCTATCCAGATACATTCCGTATTCCGGTATATAAAACACACCGGACGTTTACAGCACCGGAGCGCATCGTAAACAATACGCTGAATAACGCCACCAGCGCCCAGCTGGCCAACGACGGTAATGGTTTTAGTGGCGCTATTGCCGGAATACCTTTCCCTATCCCGCAAAATGCCAATGAAATTATCTGGAATCATATTACCCGGTGGCAGGGCATTAACGTGGAAGGCGTGAATGAAGCGGCACTGGTTCAGCCTTCCGGACAAGTGAAGCGTGAGGTCTCCAAGTATGACGCCTACTTCAAGTATTATGATCCAAACGTAACAGCCGAGGAGCTGGACAACACGCTGTTTTTCTATCTCAGGGAGCAGATTACACCGGTACGTGATGCTGGTGAGCTGACACTGGTTAAAGAGACCGTTGATCAATTGGCAGAGCCCAGAAAAGCCTGGATTTATCTGCCAGGGCAGCGCCGGGTGAAGAAAGCGCCCACCACCGCTTATGACACACCTACCGGCTTTATACTCACCGATGAAGTCGATCTTTATAACGGTTCCCCGGACCGCTTTGACTGGCAGATCGTGGGCAAGCAGGAAATGTATATTCCCTATAATAGCTATGCGCTTGCCAGTAAAGACCTTTCGAGTGAGACGCTGCTGACTCCTCACCACCTGAATCCTGACTATACCCGTTGGGAACTGCATCGTGTCTGGGTGATAGAGGGCAACCTGAAAGAAGGTAACCGACATATATACAGCAAGCGCCGTATGTATCTGGATGAAGACAGCTGGGCGGGTGCCATTATGGAAGCCTATGATAGCCGGGGAGGATTATGGAAAGTAAATACAGCTCACCTGAAAATGGCTTATGAGATCCCCTCCATGATGTCATCGCCTACTGTCTATCATGACCTTGCTAATGCCACTTATTCCGTATCCAATATGGAAAATGGCGATGTCGGCATGCGTAATATACTGGCAGAGCAGAAGCCACTTTCCTTCTGGAAATCAGCCAACCTGCGTCGACTGGGCAAACGTTAAACTCACTGATAACCTCATCATTTCGATGAGTTTGATGTGTACAATCTCCGTGCACCCTGAGCGTCCTTCGGCTCCGCTCAGGGTGCACGGACGAAGGGTGATGGGCACAGTCTTTATTCAGGGTATGGTGTGTACGCCCTTCGACTCCGCTCAGGACGAACGGAATTTGGGCGTCATTGATAGAGGGACCCCATCAAATACATTGAAACCGTGTACCAGTGCAGCAAAGCCCTGTTGAACTTGTTCCCACGGATGAGATGTATAACATGATTATCTAACTCAGTAAGACAAGCTTGCCTTCAGGCACGCGAATGATTGCAGACTGTCGGCAGACGGCCACCAGTTTGCCGGTACTGTCCCACATCTCCCCCTCAGAACGCCATCCGCTAACATACGACTGCTGAATTTAGTGGCAATATAGCCGGGCGCAGGCTTTGCCAGACAACTCTATTTTATTACGGCCTGTATTCATTAAGCTTCCAGTTGTAACGATAACTGATCCGCCCTCTGTAGTTTTCCAATTGATGCTTTAAGTCACCGCTGGCAAATGACTTTATCTCGTTCAATACCCCATCTTTATCAATAAAGTCATCTTCATACCAATCAAAAATACTGGACAGCACCAGGCGACCATTGACCAGGGTTGCGCCTTTTTTCTGATTAATAAAGCGTCGGGCGGCTGCCTCCAGCTGTTGATCAATCCTTTTTCCCCGAAACGCATCAGGCAATAAATCAGGGCAGCCAATGCTGGCGCAGTTCAGTGCATAGTGAATCCGGGGATTGTTCCAGATGGGGCGGAGAATTCGATGCTCAATATCGTGCAGGGAGATAGTCTGACCAGCAATCATGATAAGTTCATCTCGCCAGGGCCCCATACGGAACCATCCCTTACCCAACTTGGTAATGGACTTGACCGGGTAGTAATCAAGGATCAGGTCAACGGTTAATGCGTTATACAGGTTGATCCAATAAGCCAACTGCTCGGTACGATTCAGCTTTCTGGGGTCCAGCCCGGCAAGACTGTTCAGATAAGCATCCAGACTGCCTTTTTCAGTTTTGGTAACACGCCCATACTCAACCATATACATTCCGGTTGATTCAGAGAGTATTACGTAGCGATCCAGAAAGTTCTGCCATTGTGAGTGATCAACCACCTGCTCACTACTCTGGTCAGCCTTATCCCAGTATGACCAGAGATCCGGGGATGGAACCGCCTGGACCGCAATACTGAACAATAAGAGCAAAGCTGAAACGACGTATCTGGCCATACATGGCACCTTTTTTTAGCGTTATTTCAGAGCCATCCTTTGGTGAAGCGCCTGATTAAGATCGGCAAAGAAACGGGCTACTTCAGCTCATTCAATCGCCAGTCATACTGGTACTGAATCGTACCGGTATATTTTTTCAGCCGCCGGGCATTTGCCTGAGAAGCAAACTGGCGCAGATGCAAAACAACCCCCGCCTGATCAACAAAGTCCTGTTCATACCATTCATAGATACGCGACAGCGTCAGTTTGCCTTCCACCCAGCTCATGCCTTTTTCCTGCCGGATAAAGCGCCTGGCAAGTTCATCCAGCATTGGCTCAGTATTGTCTGCGGTAAACACCGTTGGGGACAAATCCGGGCAACCGATGCTGGCACAGTTCACCGCATAATGAATACGGCTATCGTCCCATAGTGGTCTGAGAATCCGGTGCTCAATATCATTCAACGTCAGGTTTTGCCCCGCTACCTGGGTGATATCCATATCCCATGGGCCAAACTGGTACCATGGGCCAATCCTGGTAATGGATTTAACCGGATAGTGTTCCAGCACCAGATCAACCGTTAACGCGTTATAAACGTTGATCCAGTACGCTTTTTGCTCCGCCAAAGAGTATGTCCTTGGGTCCAGGGAGACCATATCCCTCAGGTATTTATCAAGCTTGTCCCGATCTTCCTGACTGACCAACCCATATCGAAAACGATTGCCACCCGGGCGAAGTGCCAGATAGGTATCCAGTATCTCCTGCCAGAGATGGTGATTGATCACCGCAGAAGACTCTGGATTGCTTTTGTCCCAAAATGCCCAGTAGGTGCTGGCAGGCGCTGCCATCACCAGGCCCGGAAGGATGAGCAGCAAGGCACCGAGAGACAATGCCTTTACTGCTCGCTTCCATAGATTGGCAAAGCAAAAACGGAGCGAGGCAGAATTGCTGAATGATACGGTCACGGGAATTCCTTCTTTTAATTATTTAGCCTTGATTATTTAAATCATACCGCAGCAATTGATTGCTGTTGATCATGGAAAGCAGTTCTTCAATATATTCTTCACCCCGGATGGAATATGCCCGCAAACCATGGGCCAGATCAGCGCCTGTGACTGGCTCCTGACTGACTCTTTTCTGCTCCCGCAGCTGTCGCAAAGCCCTGTATTGATGATTGGTGTTCAGGTTGTGCATATAAGCACGGACCGACGCCGCAACATCCTTAAACTTCTGAACTTCGTAGCTCTCTCCTGCCGGGCGAGCCCCGGGTACAATGCCGCATCCCGGTCGGAAACACCACTGACCAAAGAAGTTGTTACCCTGTCGGGCAAATCGTGAAGTCCCCCACGCGGTTTCATTGGCCGACTGAGCCAGGGCAAGAGAAGCAGGGATCATATCGACAGACGCCAGCAACCTGGCAAAAAACGGTTCATCAAAAGCTGACACATCACCAATACGGTACTTTTTACCCATATCAGCCAGCCACAATTGATCGTTCTCCGTCAGCTCTGACTGGGAAGATAACGCCATAATCCGAAGACGGTTTTGTAAAATCGTATCATTCTCTTCTTGCACCATCGGCAATAAGAAGCCAAAGAAAGCACTTTTCTTGGCCTTGACATCAACCATGCTGCTGAAATCCGGTATGGTCACAACCGGCAACGCTTCTGTCTTTTCAACCGCCACCGGTTCCGGTATTTCAGGCCCTGACGCAAACTTACCCTGCCAGTGAATCACCAAAGACAGCACAATTAACGCCAGAAAAACACCCAACATAATTTTATCAATCTTATTGAGCATGAGTACCTCAGTAAAACATCTTGATTAGCAACAGAATAAAGGCTGATGGCCAAAAAAGGCAGAAAATCCACTAAAAAACGTTCAGTTTCTTTACAAACCGGGCGAAACATGACAACACTTGAGGAGCGGCTTAACGCGGTTCTGCGATGGAAAACCTCTGCAGAGAGCCAATAATAATAACAAAGGTTAAGCGCCGGTCAGTATCAGTATCCACCACTTCAGTGGAAGAAGCGGCCTGATATCCTGCCGAACACACGGAGGCACTGTTATGATCCTAAGCCATTTCTGGGGCTTGCTTACTGAGCCCGACAACGAATGGGTCAGCATTCGCAAGAACCCGCCCGGACTGATCCAGCTCTACCTTGGCCAAATCATCTGGCTGGCAGCCCTGCCCGCCATCTGCACTTACATTGGTACTACGATGTCTGGCTGGAGCCTTCCCGGCAGCACCAATGTGGTAAGACTCACACCTGAGAGTGCCCTGTGGATGTCCATCCTTGCCTGGATGGCGATGGTCTGTGGCGTTGCGGTCATGAGTTGGTTTATCCACTGGATGAGCGGTAACTTCAACAGCGACCCGTCATTGGCAGACTGTACAGCCTTTACATGCTATACCGCCTATCCTCTGTTTCTCATTGGTATCTGCGGTCTCTATCCATCCCTGTGGCTGGCTATTATTGCCGGTACTGTGGCGGTATCTGCCACGGCCTACCTGCTGTACAGCGGTCTCCATATTTTTATGAAGATTCCTCAGGAACAGGGCTTTATCTATGCCAGCTCGGTTCTCTGTATTGGCCTGGTGGTTCTGGTTGCCATCATGATCACCACCGTGATTTTCTGGGGTATGGGCATTGGGCCTGAGTATGTGCAGAGTTATTAGTCCCAATCTTAATGATTAATTATCCTTAAATGATTCCAACATTTAGAACTCGCTCTCCGTTCACCCTGAGCGGAGTCGAAGGGTCCCGGGCACGACCTATCATGCTTGGGAGTTTACGCCCTTCGACAGCCTCAGGACGAACGGAGTTTGGAGGCTCCAAAATGTGAAATTATTCAAGGACTATTCCCAAGGCCGTTTTACACGGCTTTTTTTGTGCCTTACGGATTTTACAATCCTGAGCAATCCACTATGATTTGCGGGCAAACTCAGGGAGCAGACAAACCATTGCCGAACGACCTTCACCAAATTGAACAGCGGATTATTGAGCTTTATCAGGAAGCGGAACGCTTTTTTCAACAACCGTTTAAAAAACCTTATATTCGACTGGATCTCACCGGGGAGACAGCGGGTCAGGCGTGGATTGAAAAACATCAACTGCGCTTCAATAAAGTGCTGCTTCAGGAAAACCGTGAGCACTTTATCCAACAAACCGTCGCCCACGAGGTGGCCCACCTGCTGGCCTATGAACTGTTTGGCCGAAACATCCGGGCCCATGGCAGAGAGTGGCAGGGGATCATGACCAGGGTATTCAGACTTCCTGCCGATCGTTGTCACCGGTACGACACCGGAAGAAGCAGCCGGAAGCAGTGGCTGTATCGATGCCACTGTCAGGGCAAGACGATTCACCTGAGCACCATACGACACAACCGCTCACAACGGGGAACGGTCTATCTGTGCACCGCCTGTAAAGGGCCATTAACATTCCTCGGTAACGCCCTGGCTGCCCCCCAAAACTGCTAATAAGTCATCGCCGTATTTCTCCAGCTTGAATTGCCCTATTCCGGTGATTCTCGACAATTCAAGATGGGATTGAGGACGAGCCTTTATCAGCTCCATCAGGGTCTTGTCGTTCAGGATGACATAAGCGGGGACATTCTGTTCCTCAGCATGGCTACGGCGCCATTGGCGCAAAGCCTCCCACAATTGCTGATCATGGGCTTCCACCACAACACGACCAACTTCCCGGTATTCCTGCTCATACTTCCGGGAAGGCTCATATCGATCACGGCGTAACTGAATACGCTCATCACCTTTTAACAGTGAACGGCAACGCTCATTCAATTTAAGGGCTCCGTGACTGTCATGATCCACATTCACATACCCTCTGGCCACCAGCTGACGATAGACCGACCGCCAGCTGCTCTGATCCAGCTCGGTGCCGATACCGAAGGTGCTAAGCCGGTTATGACCAAAACGGCGGGTTTTATCAGTGCTTTTCCCCAGCAGAATATCCACAAGATGAGCTACCCCAAAGCTCTGCCCACTGCGGTAAATACAGGACAACGCCTTGCGGGTAACTTCGGTCCCATCCCATATTTCCGGTGGCTCAAGACACAAGTCACAATAGCCGCAGGGTTTATCCAGAGGCTCATCAAAGTAATTCAACAACACCTGTCGTCGACATCCGGTCACCTCACAAAGCGCCAGCATGGCATCCAGCTTTTGCTGCTCTATCTGTTGAATATGCACACTGGCACTGGAGCGGGCCTGCAGCTGTTTGAGCAGCACCACATCCTGTAAACCATAAACCATCCAGGCGGTAGCAGGCAGGCCATCCCGCCCCGCACGCCCGGTCTCCTGATAATAGGCTTCAATGCTTCTTGGCAGGTCGAGGTGGGCAACAAACCGCACATCCGGTTTATCAATCCCCATACCAAAGGCAATGGTCGCGACAATAATGATCCCTTCTTCGACGATAAACCTGTGCTGGTTTGCCCGCCGTTCTTCCGGTGAAAGCCCGGCATGGTAGGGCAGCGCCTTTCGCCCTGACTGCGTCAACCACTGGGCAGTCTGCTCCACTTTCTTACGGGAAAGACAATAAACAATTCCGGAATCTTCGGGATGCTCTTTATTAAGAAAGTTCAGTAGCTGTTGCTTACCCTGCTTCTTCTGGCTGATCCGGTAGAAAATATTGGGTCGGTTAAAGCTGTCGATAAATACCCGGGCTGCTCCAAGTCCCAGTCGTTCACGGATTTCCTGGCGGGTTCTCTGATCGGCCGTCGCTGTCAGGGCAATTCTGGGAACCCTGGGAAACCGTGTTTGCAAACAGGAGAGCTGCAGGTATTCCGGCCGGAAATCGTGCCCCCACTGAGAGACACAGTGAGCCTCATCAATGGCAAACAAAGCCACCTGAATCTGATCCAGCAGCCGCTGCATCGACTCAGTCAGCAGTCTTTCCGGCGCTACATACAATAAATCCAGATCACCGATCAGCAGTTCCCGTTCAACCTGAAGCCGGTCTTCCGGCAGCATGGCGGAGTGCAGACAGTCGGCACGAATACCCAGCTCCCGAAGACTGTTAATCTGGTCATCCATCAAGGCAATCAAAGGAGAAACGACAACTGCCGTACCACCTCTTAATAATGCGGGGATCTGGTAACAGAGCGATTTCCCTCCCCCTGTAGGCATCAATACCAGGGCATCACGGCCAGCAACGATTTCATTAATTACCTCTTGCTGGAATCCTCGAAAGGACTGGTAACCAAATGTATTTTTTAAAATATCCAGAGCAGGATCAGGCATTGAACAGAATCGCATCTGATAAAAGGGCAAGTATACGGATACTCGCCAGCATCTTCATCAAATCCTGATAGGTTCCAACAAATCAGACTATCGCCATATGTCGCCCATCTGTTTCAATACATAACTTTAAATCTCTGGATAAGTTATTGACAAATTCATCATTCTCATGGGGATTATTGTGCACCTCTATAGCGGTCAAATAATGACCAACCCATGAAGCCTTACACATCACCTTTAGTCTGTTCATGTTCTCATAAAGAAGAATGCTGACCAGCTTCTGGCCTGCGGTTGAGAATCGGTTAAAGTACGGCACCAGTTCACGAGCTGGCTTGTGTTTTAATGGGGAACACCCTCGATAACTGGCAACAATTGAAAAGCTGCCCGCCTTGGCTTTTCCCAGTTTGAGAAGATACTCGGCACATACGCTATTGGACAATGATTTTGCCGCCATTAATTCCTGACGAATGTCATTCAACGCTTTCACCCAAGCCACTACGCTTGATGTATTTTCCTGACTTTTATAAATGGCAACGGCGAGCTCTAAAAATTCACTCCCATTAGCCTGTATACTTAATTCTGGAAATACCTGACCGGCATAATCCTGGTAATTGAAATTTAAATATTTATCTAGATACTCTTGAAACTGAGCATTCCATAAACACCTGCATTCAGCTAGAACCGCTTGTTTAAGAGCACTCAAATAAGGAACACCATAATTCTTCAGCGTATCAATATGATCCTCAAGCCAAAAATCAAAAAACTGTTTTTTTCCTGAAGGATACCAGCGCAGTAAATTTGAGCATCGCACCACAATCTCTTCCATGTCAGCATGACTACCATCAGAATGGATACCTCTTATTATTAAACTTTCATTATAATCGGACACCCAGTTAAATTTACTCAACTGCCACCGCACATCATACTTACTCAAAGTAGTATCACATAAAAACACCTTATTATCTTTTAACAAAAAACCTTTTTTAAAATAGGTTTTTCTGTTTTTTGGCTTTTCTGACATAGAAGATAATAAGCTATCTTCACTGTTACAACGCCTCAACCCGCCATCATTCAGTGCCCGGGCAGCAAGCATTCCTCCGGCATTCCCGGCTATCGCTTCGATGTCCAGGAGTAGACGCTTTGAAGCTGTTGGCTTGATTTGTCTCTCTACCTGTCGTGCCACCTTACCATGAAAGTTCAGATTTATTTTTGCTTCATTCAGGCGCCAATGACCACTTTTACTCAAAGAACCAAGACTGATCATCACAGAAAAAGAACAAGGTAATTTCAGTCTTTTTGCCTTACCATCTGCACTGATATACTCATTGTAAGTCACTGTTGATGTCAAAACACACCGCCAGTCGTTTAGTTCCAAAGTATGAGTGCAGCTTGAAGATCCTGAGCAACTCATTTTCACCCCCATTTCAGAGAAGTACGCATATAGCTGATTCAACAAGCCTTGCCCAAGAAGAATTTTCAAGGAATCCGACAGTTCAGGACCCTGACCCTCAAGATATGAAGCCAACATCCTCTCAACCTCGTGATTACTGACAGATTCATCTGCAAGATTCAAACTGCACTTGTAGTCTTTAGTGTTGAACTTGTGTGGTTGAGCACCATTCGTACCTTCTTTAATAATGGTTAAATCAACCCTGCCTGCGTCATTCTGATACGATTCTTCATATTTCCTTAATCTTACTTTTTCGGTTCCCCCATTTGCCAGATAAGCCGCACAATCCCGGATGGCATCGTTATCACAAATCTTACGTGCCATTTCATGGGGAAGTGTCTCCTCAACATCGTTGAGCTTGCAGGAGAAGGTTACCGGAAAAAAAAACGCAGAAAAGCAATCTTTTGCTTTTGCCGACTGGCTTGGGATCCCTCTCATCACATCCAGTGCAGACCCGAATTCAGTACTACCCATAGGAGACCTTGCACTGGTCGACGCTGCCCCATGACCAACTCTTGGCCGGGATATCCTGCCACGTATTTCTGAACTGACTTTTCCGGCAAGTTGCTTATCACAATGCACAACATCACGTCGATTTTTAGCATACACCGGTTCCTCAGCAGGCCTTTGACGCATTAACATCGACCTCAAAGACTTAAATGGCCCTACTGATTTGCCATCCTTCATGCGCCCTTCTCTGACAGGCTTATCCCTTTTATCATCAGATCGCAAGCTATATGTTTTGCAAGGTCTACCTACAGGCTTCGGATTATCCATGCTCAATCTCCAAAGATTCGCCATACATATGAACGACATTTGATGTTTTTTGTTATACGTCCAACCCTTATCAGAGACTGTTTGGACGGCTTATGGGCTGATCACTCCACTCAATCAGACGTTAACAACCAACATTTAGTTCTATAAAAAGAAAAAAACAGTGATGCTCATTATCAGGTAACCCATCATGATAAAGGCTTCACCGGACAGACTTTTATCTCCACCAAAGCCAGAGTAAAATCCCCCCCTCAAACTTTCAGGATACCCTCTATGTCCAATACCCGTGCTTCTGTGGAGGCGCTGTTACAGCCTTTTACGGAACAAAATGAAGGAACTCTTGACTACCATGGTCTCCACGGTTTCCTGACAGCCCTGACCATCTGCCCGATAGACCTGACCGAGCAGGTACGGAACGAGAGTATTTTTGATGGTAAGGTAGAGCTTCCAGCAGCCATTGCCAATGAGTTGAATGAACTTATTGCCAGAATGCAAACGACCATCGACCGGGGATTTAACGACGAAGATGAGGGTTTTTCCCTCTCCTGCGAATCCGAAGAGCTGGAAGACCACGACGATGAAGCCCTTGCCAACTGGTGCATCGGTTTTATGGTGGCTCACTTCCTCGATGAAGACATCTGGTTCGGGACCAATGAACAGGAGGTCTGTGAACTCCTGCTGCCGATCATGCTGGCCTCAGGCCTGTTTGATGATGAACAGGAGTTTCAGGATATTCGCAGGGACAGTAAGCTCACAGAAGATATGTGCAGCCAGATTCCTGAAGTGTTGATGGAGCTTTACCTGATCTTCAACGCACCGGAAGAGAAAAAGCCTCACCCATCTGGAAAACGACGTTCATAGTTTAGTTTGACTGGCAACCAGCGATGCTTCTGGTTGCCCCTGGCTACTTCAACTATCACACATTTTACTTTTAAGAAAAGCAGCCTGGTCTTCAGAAAGGCCTGAGTGTCCGGGAAGTTTACTATGGTACCACGATAAATGGCTTTCTTTTGCCGCAGCATTGGCAAACATTTCGTACATCCGGGATCCCTTGCGAATCGTATGATCGTTTTCCCGTGAGAGAATGATTGTGTTCACCTTTTGGTATTCCACCAACTGTTTCATGGGGGTGGCTGCATCAATGTGAGCACCGAACAACCAACCCAGGGTATCGGCAAATTCGGGTAATTGTGGAATGACGACTCTTGAAGTGGTGCTGTAGGAGTCATGGTTAACCAGTGTAAGGCGTTTTTTGGTCCGTATTGCCTCATCTTCACCCAGATTACTGAGATAGCGTTCCAGAGCAACTGTGGCAACGCCGCCACCCAATGAACTTCCCATCAGTGTGATGTTGTCAATACCGGGTTGGTTCAGTGCCGTGTGCAAGACTGCCATGGCATCCTTGATTACGGTTTCGCCGGTGGCCGCAGGAGCATAGCGTAAAAGTCCTGCCCTTTTGTTGATTCCGGTGCCCGTGTAATCGTAAAGAAGAACTGGACAGCCCAGAATCTGCTGAATATTGCCCGGTGTTTCTGTGGGTTTGCCATCTGGCAGTCCATGGGATGTGCTGGCAAGCCTGTCTTTGTCAAAGAAGTTTGAGATGGTTGTACCATTCATATTGTTAAAAATGATCAGGTCTGACAATGGTGTGGACTGTCGCTCTGCGGGGTAGCAAATGACTCCGCAAAGGGTTGTGGCGTCATGGGAGAGGGTAATTTTTTCTGTCCTGAAACCGTCCTCATGGGTGGCGTTACAGGCAGAATCTATAATCGCCTGACTCTTGGCGGGGAAGTGGGCTTTAGCGGAAAACAGGTAGCAGTATTGTGCTGAAACAAGGCGGCAGCCCAACAGTTTGGATAGGCCAAGCCGGTTTTCAATCATCCATCCGGCAACTGATGTGCATTGGGATATCCCATAACTGGACAATGATGGGGAGGTCGGTTCAGCAAGTGTCAGGTGTCCACTTAAGAGGGAAGTACTCACTAAATGTGATGCCACAGGGCGGTTGCCAAAGTGTGCATTCGTGATGGGTTGTTTTTCTGGCATCTGCCAGCTTGCGGGAAATGAGGGACTCATTGTTTTACTGGTGGATTGTGCGACGGTATTCATCTGGTGCCTGATATATTGTAAGCAGGTACTCGTTAGCCTTCGTATACTTCCGACCATATAATCAGTAATTAGTTCCATCCCTTGCTAGGCATAAGACTGACGACATCCCCATGATTTGATAGAGGCAAATATTTAAAACCAAACGTCCACCTACTTATTAGTGATTTTTTTCGGGCGACTGGATGATTTGTTATGGATGTATCGTAGTACAGATGTTGGTATTTCCAACCTCAGTGATGGGTAGTGAGGGGCCTGATGGCAGTTTGTTACAGGCAGGGTGGGCTCAGTACTGTTGGAGCGAAGAAAACGATTTCATCTGGATGCAGTGTAACCGCCAAAATAACCCACGTCCTACCCCGCTGAGATTTGATCGTGGATCATAAAGCCTCTGATTGCATGGAGGCTCCGATGACCACCCCAGAAACCACTAAAGAACAATGGCTGCAACGGATCGAAGCCTGGCACGACCCCGGGCTTAGCCAAAAAGCCTGGTGCCGACAAAACGGCGTCAGACCATCACAGCCTGGTTATTGGAAAAAGAAACTGTGTGAAGGCACCTCAAGAATAAGCCGATCCGGCGGGGTTGGCTATTACGCTGGTTAAATTCGCGTTTACGTTCTATTGTTGTCATCCCCAGACGATTCTCCAACTGCAAACAGGTAATCCCCGAAGAAGCCATGCAGTCACCTTCCTCCTCAGTAACCGCAGACACGGCATCCCCGTTAACATCCACTGAAGCCGGAAGGCACCGGCCAGCAAACAGCCGAAAACAAGAAAGAAAGCGATCCATGTCAGGTTACCAGGTGGAACAGACAACAACGGGCACTGGAACATTGCCACCGCATCAACTGCAATCTGAATCCGGGCCCACCCCACCCATAAAGCGCAGGCGTGTTACTGACAACAGCAGGAGTATTGTGTGTTCT
>NZ_JBLYNS010000031.1:0-39362 GCF_049310205.1 Endozoicomonas sp. ALC013
TTTCTTTAGTCATAACCACACCATCAACTCCAGGAAGTATTCGTTTATCAGAAGCTGACGACCAGTAGCGGCTCTGTTCCAGAACCTCAAGCAGTTATGTCACTGTTTGAGTCCTCATCGTCCAGTGATACTGCCAGGTTTAGTTGCAGTGGCAAAACCCATTGCTCCCAAATGACTTCCTGTGAAGAAGCCACCTTTTACCAGGATAATTGCCCTGGCACCAATATGGACGGTGACCGTGATGGCATACCTTGTGAAAGGCAGCTGTGCAATCAATAAATCACAATGCTAATAAATAGACCGTAGCATCACCTGTTAACCTTCCCTGTTTCAAGAATAAAAGCAATCCCCTCGGACCATCAGCCAATAAAACATACTTCATCAAGGCAGTATCGAAACTCAATCCAACCTGTCTGGCGAAAGCCTGTTATAGCCAGAGGCAATGAATCATGAATAAAACTTTTGCAGACCGTCTGGCCACTGCCATGAAACTGAAGGGAATAAAAACCGCCAGCGCCCTGTCCCGTGACACGGGCATCGAGCGCAGCTACATGTACCGCCTGGCCAGTGGCAAAATTGATAATCCGCACAAATATGTGGAACGGCTGGCGGTGGCCACTGGTGTCTCCAGCCATTGGCTGAGCACGGGGCTGGGTGATCCTTACGACCCGGAACCGGAGAAACCCAAAGAGCCGTCAGCAAATGCGACCATGCTCACCCATGTAACCGTTGTACCGCCGGAAGGGGATTGGTATGAAGTGACTGCCAGGGTGCCGGATGTATTTGTCAGCCAGCAACACAAACCCCGGGATAAGAAACTCTACGAGTATTACTATGTGCCGGAAACCATCGAGTGCTTTACCGGCTTCACCCTGTTGGTGGTAGAACGAGAATTACGACCAGGGCCGGGTATGTTTCTGGCCCAGCGTGAAGTGAATGGTAAACAGCAGTTGTGCAGTTTTCTGATCAGTTATAAAGGACTGGATCAGACCAGCACCCGGCAGCCGGATATGCAAACCATTGGCCGGGTGCGGATTATGGATTACTGGGAGTTGGATACGAAAAGATAGGGGGATGGGTTTCCTCACCGAGCGAGGGAGCCTGGGGAAGCAACGTCCAAATCGGAATTTATCATAATATGGACAACTATGACGGGGCCGGCTGGACTGACTGGATGCTGCTCAAAGAATTAGACAGAGCCTCTATTCCGGATCAGCCGGGTGTGTGTATGATTGCAGCCCATCGAAGAATTCACCGAGCCCATGGTACTGACAAACAGGGTATTCTTGATATCGGTGAATCGGATAACTTGAAAAAGAGGATTGCAGCGTTCAGAGCTTGCTCCCTGGGGCATCGGAACCGTGGCCATACGCAGCAGGCTGGAGATGCTACAATTTCAACTTTGACAGCATATTCCCCTATGAAAAATTATGGATATGCTGGAAAACATGTCGGCGAAAAAAGGAAGCTTATGCCCTTGAGGGTGAACTTTTACAGGCCTATTTTTCGAAGCATTATGAACTCCCTCCGCTGAACTATAAGTTTAACTGGGCCTCTCATGCTGCACATGACTGACAGGGCAACAGTGACAAGCGCCGCCCCTTCAAAAAGGCACCTTCTCATCATCACCATCCCACTTCCAGATTGCCAGATCACTCTCTGATGGCTCAATATCCAGGCCATCATCATCCGTCTGTATATACTCCCACAGTTCATTCTGATGCAGCCAGATGGGATCAGCGCTGCGAAGCATGGCTTCCCGTTCCGCAAATGCTTCAAGGGTATCCTCTCTTTTAATCCGCACCTGCTTGCCGTTGATAAAAATCCACTGGTATTTTTTTCGGCGTTCCGCCCTGGCGGCTTTACAGATTCTTTTCTGTTCAGCAGTCAGCTTTTTCCAGAATAAGTCTGTGGGTAAGTTGTTGACAGGTTGTGTTTATATTGTCAGTAGTTCGTTATAACCCTTTGCAGTAGCTGCCTGTAGAATTATTATCCCCTGTTTAAGTTATCCGGAATTTATGTGGAAAAGATTGTGGATAAACCGTTAGGGGATAAAGGCAGCCTTTCAGACAGGCGGGGTAAGAATGATTGGTTAAATATTGATCAATAAAAATCCTCATATTCCGGATACTGCTCCGGCGCTTCACCTTTACGTTCGATCACCTGGATATCAGTCGTACTCTCTTTTTGCATTCAGTCCATTCCTACAGAGTTCTGTCTACCCAGATAAAATTATTCTGATCCAGCTTCTGCTCACCACCCCAACGGTAAGCCACCAGTTTGCCGCCAGGCCTTGCGACACTGTAATCAATGCAGGCCACGTTCTCGCTCAAAGCCCCGGGATTACCGTCCATCCAGTAATGCCCAACAAACAGCGGCACAGTATCTGTGTAGCGATAACGTTGTTCAGGAAGTGGTAAATGCGGTAGAGCGGCATTCCCAGTGCCAATGGTGGCGTTTGACCAGTGCGTCGCCTGCTCATCCCACCAACGTATGCGGGCAGCAGTACGCAGGTTCCCCCTTTTATCGTTGAAACTGAAACCTTCTGGCAATTCCAGCTCAATACCTTTCAATAAGTGCTCAATTGCATGGTAGAGCGGATGGTTTTTATCAGAAGCAGGAGCAAAGGCATCGGGTAGTAGGCAGTTATTGTCGTCCAGCCAGGGAGCCACTATCGGAAAACTGGGGTAATGCCATACCGCATGGATAATTCTCAGCTCCCCAAGATCCAGAAACAGTGGCAGGCTTTTGAACCAGTCAATGGTCTCCCGGTGTTTATGAGAACCAAAGGGAAGCTCGGCAATAAACTCAGCATGATCCCGGACATTTTTTTCATTATGGGGGCGCAGGTAATCTCCGGTGTTATCGGGTATTGAGTAGCAGATAGCATTGAACTCATGATTGCCCATCACGGCAAGCGCGCTTTCCTGTTCTACCATCGAACGACAAATATCGACTGTTTTCCGATGCTGGCCCTTGCCATCGATAAAATCGCCGACAAATATGGCTTTGCGTTCAGGGTGTTTATAAACCGCTCCCTGTCGTTGATAGCCGAGCTTTAGCAGTAGGGCTTCAAGTTCATCAGCCCGGCCGTGGATATCTCCAATAATGTCGTACATTTTTATTCTTCTCATTGGTTAATGGAGGTGTAAAAATGGCGGATCGCATCAGTCTGACGATAGAAAACCGATCAACTGATCATGATCCAGGCTGTGCTGCCAGCCTGGTAGATGTTGTTCAATAAACTGATCCACAAGCTCCCTGGCCAGCATGCTTTGCTGAAAATCCTGATCACGAATACGCTTCAGTGATTGTTGATACTGCTTCTGATCCAACAGGCCTGCTCTGAATTGCTGTTTTAGCTCTGGTTTTTTTGTGGACAACTCAGCCTGAACAGCCTTGTGCTCCGCAAGCTTTGAGAAAATCCCCTCGCAGCCATGTAACACAGCTTGCAGTGACTGACGCTTACCATCCAAAAGCAAAAGATCATTATAGAGTTCCGACAGCAGTTCTGAAGCTACCTGATCTCCAATTTCCAGAAAGTTACGACTGGCCCTGGCAAAGGTCGGCACATACCGGTGAGCACTGTATCCGGAGAACGGAGCAGTGATTTCAACAGATAAGCCTGCGCGGGAGAGGTCGGTGATGGTTCCGGAGACTGACTGACCATTGATGGTCATAGAGATAAGTTTTTCCATGTGTATTCCTCTTTAGCGAGATTTATTAAGCGCCTGCAAGTGGGAGTAAATTGGCGCTGTTATTTTCAGGCTAATACAGTCTGGTTAATCGGTCAAAGATCAGCCCCGATTGATATACATGGCTATTCTCAGTTCCACTAACTCCTGCATCATCTGATGCAAGGTCGCTTTATGCTGGGGAAGAACCTTTTCCTTGCAGACAAAACGACCACTGTCTATCACAAAGGGGTCGTTGTCTTTATTTGAGTAGAATTTAATGGGATTGCCCAACCAGTATTTATGCCAGGCTTTGCTGTCAGCAGTGAGGGTTTGCTTATTTTCAGGCAGGTCTTTGGTAAACAGGTCTGGCCGTCGTTTCAGGTGGTGCCAGCTTTTTTCGGCCAGCTGCTCAGTGGTTGGCGGGTTGTCAAAACCATCAAGGTCAAGGAATGCACTGAGCAGGATCATTTTAAAGGACTTGGCCATGGCGGTTTTCTCAATGGCGCTTCGAAGATAATCGCCGTGGCGTTGCAACACCTCGGCTTCCTGCTTCGTCAGGTCTTGCTGGTTAGCAACCAGCTGAAACCAGCTATTGTGCTGCTGGCCAACCCGGCTGAAGGGCATCTGAATTTCATTCAGGTAATGGTAGAACTCAGTAGCGGTTGGGCGATAGTCAAGCAGGGTCTTTAATGTCTGGTATTCGTCTTCAATGCTGTCTTTCTGCTGCCGGGCAAGCCGGTTTAATAAATCGATGACGGTGGGCTCATAATTAACAAAACAACCATCCGGTAGCTCTGCACTCCCAGTGGTAATCTGCTTTGCCAGTTGTTTAAATGAGTGGCCGTTGTGCAAAGCTACAGGCTTGATCAAAAAGGACTTGTGGTTACCGATGAAGTCAATGACCACCAGATGGGTTTTCTGGTGGTGAAGCCTCAGCCCCCGGCCCAACTGCTGTAAAAACAGTATCTTTGACTCCGTTGGACGCAGCATAAGTACGGTGTCAATCGCTGGGAGGTCTGTGCCTTCATTAAACAGGTCTACGGAAAACAGTACATCCAGTTCACCATGTTCCAGTTGCGAGAGCGCTTCATGCCTTCGAAGCTCTGAGCCATTATAAACGGCTTCTGCCCGATATCCTGCGGTTTTAAATTCTGATGCCATAAACTCGGCATGTCTTTGGGAAATACAGAAGGCCAGTGTCCGTTGCTGTCGCTTTTCCTGCCAGTGGTTAAGGATATGCCTTGCCCTTTTTTTCGAGGCAAAGGCATGGGTGAGCTGGTCTATGGAAAATTTGCCGCTGCGCCAAGGGATCTCGTCGTAATCAACATGCTTGTCTTCGATGCCATAATAGTGAAATGGTGCGAGCAGGCCGCTATTGATGCCGATAATAAGGTTGCGTTCAAATACCAGGTTGTTGTCGCAAAGGTTGAGTATATCCGCCTGGTCGGTTCGTTCTGGTGTTGCAGTCAGTCCTAACAGAAAGCCCGGGGAAAAGTGACTGAGGATATTTCTGTAGGTGGCAGCGTGCGCATGGTGAAACTCATCCACCACAATGTAATCAAAGTGGTCGCTGGCAAATTGCTTAAGATGGCTATGCCGGCCAAGGGTCTGGACGGAAGCAAAGAGCAGGTCGGCATTCGCCGTCCGTTCCTTGCCATTATAAAAGCCAACATGGGCTTTGGGCAGGATACGGGTGAAGGCTTTTTGTGCCTGCAGCAGTATCTCTTCCCGATGTGCCACAAACAGAATCCTTTTGGCCTTGAACTGACGGGTATCAAAGGCGGCCAGCCAGGTCTTGCCCAGACCTGTGGCCAGAACCACCAGGCCACGCTGATAGTCGGCCAGTCGACTGTTATGAAGGGCTTGCAGAGCTTCGATCTGAATATTGCTGGGTGTTGGGGCTTCGGTGAACGCCTCAGGATCAACGGCTATCAGCTGCTGTTTCTTGCGTCTGCTAATGTAACTGTCAATCCATGGATGGCTAAGCGGACTAACCTGCGGGTGGTGGAAAATATCGTGGAATTGCTGGCAGATATTGGAAAACTGTTGTACATAAATATCGTCGTTTGTTCCACGGCAGCTAAGCTTCAGGTTCCACTCATGGCCGGTTACCAAGGCGGCTTTGCTGATATTGCTGGAGCCGACAAAAGCGGATCCCTCAAGCCATTGCCCGTTATCCATATGAACGAAGATATAGGACTTCATATGGAAGCTTTGCTGACCATCGCACTGGTAGATTCGTATATCGGCGTTGCGCTCCCGGAGTAACATCAGTTCCCGCAGGGCTTGAGGATCAGTTTCATCCAGATAGTCTGAGGTAAGCACTTTCAGGGTTGCTCCCCGTTCAACGGCATCAGACAGTGCACCGAAAAGCAGCTGCAAACCACTCATCCGGATAAACGCAACTGTGATGGCTATTTCCCTGGCGCGGTTTATAGCGTCAATCAGCTTGGGGAGCAGAGGGTCATTAACTCCACCAGTGGTTAGAAAGACAGAGCCGTTATCATCAGGCGTTGGTGTATGGGGATATAGCGGCGTTGCTTCCATGTTTACCTAAATCCTGGTTAGCAGGGCATTAAGCCATTGTTCATTGGCTCTGCCTGGGCGAAGGTCGGATGTTTGCCAGTGATGGCTGATCTTCAGTGGCGTATTGCTGAGAATATCTATAAGGCCATCGTAGTTTAAATCAGTGAAACTCCGGCCATTACGGGTTAGCTGGTGATTTTCGCCCAGCTTAAACGAACAATAGAAGATGCCACCCATTTTCAGGAACGAGGCCAGATGGGTGAAGGTATCGGAGAGTTCTGTATAAGGAACATGCAGGAGAGAGGCGCAGGCCCAGATACCATCAAACTGCTGTTTTGACTGGAAGTCTTTAAATAATGAATGCTCAACAGCCAAGCCAGTGAGATTCCTGGCCATATTGGCCATGGCTTCACTGCCGTCGAATGCTATTACCTGGTAGCCCAGATCCAGAAAGGCCTTGGCATCTCTGCCTGAACCACAGCCAGCATCCAGTATATGACCATGTTCTTGTATATGTGGCAGAAAGTGCTGGTACAGGGACTGGGTATCGACATCGACCGTTGTGTTAAAAAAAGACTCGGCATTCAGGTCATAGAAGGGGATGCTGTCTGACATTAGTGAGGGTTACTGGTAATACTTGAGATGGCTGTATGATGCCATGGGTTCTGACCCGCGTCATTTATTATCCAGATACTTTGCCCGGAGATTGTTCAACACCTGGTTTCACCGCACTCGATCAGCTGCCGGTAGGTGAAGTGTTTGCTGCAAGGTTGGTTCAGCTGGGGCATGGTGAAACCCGTTGTTTGTTTTGATCAGAATAAGGAATTGGTCTGGTGAAATTCAATCCCGAATGAAATAAGCTGCGCATGGAATCATCCTTGTTAATAAACTCTGAGAGATTCGATGTATATCTTCCCTGAAACTGAAAAAAAGCTGAAAGCCAGAATTTCCAGCTATCGATCAGCGCTCAACAAAGAGAAAAAAGAATATCACTTCATCAGCGATGGCAGTGGTAAACGATATGTTCTGTTCAGTCTGTACCTGGTCCTGAACGATTTGCAAAAGTCAGAGAGTTACTTTAACTGGTACCGGGAGGAGTTTCCTGATGATGCGGGTGAACCGATCCAGAAATTGTGCTGGTCTCTGGGCCTGCTGAGAATGAACAAACCGGTGGAAGCACGCTACAGGCTGGCGGATCTGATGCTGGCAAATCTTTATCTGATCCCTTACGTGCTGGGCCAGCCCCTCGAGCAGGAATATGATATCTGGCATGCATCCAACTTCCACAATCTGGATTATATTTATGACTTGCCAGAAGAGGTCAATAACGCGATTACGGATAACGAGCGGGAGTGGATGGGTGAGGCGTATGGCTCACTTGAGTTTCGCCGTATCAGAAAACGATACATCGAAATTTACCATGAGTTGTTAACCACTAAAGAGCTTGCCGGGCGAAAAATATTACTTAATGAGTCCCGTGGTTTATTACAATCTGTTTGATATCTTACATTCTATATTCCTGTCTGGGTTAGTAAAAGCAGCAAAATAGGCTATGAAATGAGTATTGATCAGTTGGCATACTTGAATGATTTGATTGAGAGCGGTGGCGAAATAACCATAGGCTCAATCGGTCCTGTTGAGGGAGCGACGGCAGTGGATGAAAGCAGTTGCCTGGCTATGCTTGCCCGGAAATCCGGAGAAACCCTGTCAGAGTTATTGATCAGGCTTGATGACGCTATCCAAAAAGCTATTGAGGAAGATGAATTTATCGATGAAATAAACTAAGAGGTATCAATGGGTCATTACTGTAGGATTTGTGCCTGTAGCAAGCCAAATGAGCAGTTTTCTGGCAAAGGGCATAAGAATCATATCTGCAAAGAGTGCTCTAAGAAACCCAAAGAGGAAAGATGTGCAATTGATCAGGAAAATGAAATATCTGGTTTTATGCGTCAGTCAACTATTTCCAGGAAGAATATAGCGCGTCTGCATAAACTGAAACTGTCGGCTAACCAGCGCGTTGCCGAGCTGGCTGTCATTACTTTAGCGGTTGCACTGGTTAAACCACACAAAAAGCGCAGGCTGAAGGTGTTGGCCAAAGAGCATAGAGAGTTGTTTATTAAAGTCAGTGAGTCTGGTCTTATTTATGCCCACCATTACTGATCATCCAGCAAGCTACCGGGTTTGGAAACACCAATTTATTTTGCTTCCCTGATGCTGGTTCAGCCGGGATATCGCAGAGGAATTTAAATTGACATCAGTGACTCGCAAGCAGCGCCGCCAACAGGAGCGGGAGCGGAAAAAGTTGTTTAAAAAGCTTAACAGGATATCCAGCAACGCTATCGATAAGATAAGGAATAATTGCGTTGCCGATACCTCGGAAAACCTGGGGCTTTCCCGTATGTCCGATCATATTGCAGACTTTTCCGAGCCCCTTTATGATTCCAGCTGGGATCAGGACGGCATTGAGGATATTTATGAGCTGGTC
This sequence comes from Endozoicomonas sp. ALC013, assembly GCF_049310205.1. Taxonomy (NCBI): domain Bacteria; kingdom Pseudomonadati; phylum Pseudomonadota; class Gammaproteobacteria; order Oceanospirillales; family Endozoicomonadaceae; genus Endozoicomonas; species Endozoicomonas sp. ALC013. The sequence goes on from NZ_JBLYNS010000031.1 coordinate 8,689, forward strand.
TGTTGTTGCTGGAATATAGGCACATGTTCGAAAGAGTTCGAGGATTTTTTATGGGGTATTTTGATTGAGAGGAAACTGGACGAGTGCGTTAATGACCCCGATGGCATACTCGCCAGCAAGCTCTCTGGCATTATTGACCAAAGGCGCTTGAGGTTTGCTGAAGATCGTCGTTTTATCATGGATTTTCGCCTGGAGTTTACTGAAGACAATTGCATGAATCTGCAAATAGTCAGCATGCCGATAGCTCAAAACGAATTTCTGGCAATGCAGGCAGCCAGGGTGATGGCTATGGAAGATGAAACTTTGGGCGCATAAAATTCCCGGGGTTTCGGACTTCAAGCTTTAACCGTGACGATTTTCGCCCGGCTTGTCGTGTAGCCCTGGCTGAGCGACTTCTGATAGGCACCCCTTTTTCTCGAATCCCACTGGTCATGGTCTCTGTATCGTCGTGCTTTTACAGGTTATGAATATGATCCACCATCCCGGGATCTCAGTTCATATGCCCAGCGATGCAATGATTGACCCTGGAATCCGTAGCCTTCGTGATCAGTTAAGCAGGCCAGGATAAATTGGGGAAGATAACGACGGCAGCTCACCGTGATAAGGTGAAAGTCAGTTCTATTACCCAAGCGGCAAAGCGGGGCTAATAACAACCGCGGTCAGAGCCGGGAGCGATTCCTATGATATCTCTGATGATTCATGAGCCTGATAGTGGGACAGGTCGACGTTGGATGGTCGGATGTATCAAAAATAAAAAACGGCCCCGGTGATCTGGCCGACTGGCCTCCGTAAGAGGCCATTACCTGCAAAAAAGTGATCCCGAAACACAATAACTATCTGGGGATAATATGGAGTGTTATCAGCAGCAGTTTGGTGGTGACTATGCGCTGGGTATCCGTATACCCGGCTACTTTCAGGATATCTCTTATCGCCATGATACCGGCCCTGCCTTTACCTGGACCCGGGGCAGCCGGATTCTGAAAATCTGTGTGTTGCCGGAAAGTCTCCAGGACCGGGAGATCACCGGCACCTACCGTTACACCCTGATGGAAATGAAAGCGAACGGCGAGGATGACGACTGCCCGGCGTTTGTGGCGATCCATTTTGAAACGGACTCGCCGGTGGCGTTTGAGCAGGTGATTTTTGACCGGGGGCGGTTGCAGGGCTTACTGAACCGTAACTGATCCGCCGGTTGTACCCCGCAGGAGGATGGCTTGCTACCCGTGGGCTGGCGGCCTTTCCTGAAACGGAAGCACCGCAAAAACCTTACTGCCGGTAATGCCTCTTACCGGAAGTAATATGTTGATTGGTATGAGCTTTTTTAAAGTTTGAAGTTTTCATTTATCAAGGATATCCGGTTACTTTGAATTAAATTTTCCGCTCATTAACTTATGCCGTGGAATCCTTACTTTCCCAACGAGGCTTATGGAGCCTGAATCTGGTATCACGCTCCTCAAATGGTTTTGAGGAGTCTCCAAACTCCTCAATGAGGCTTGTGGAGCCTGAATGTGCTATCAAGCTCCTCAAGTGGTTTTGAGGAGTCTCCAAACTCCTCAACGAAGCTTGTGGAGCCTGAATGTGCTATCACGCTCCTCAAGTGGTTTTGAGGAGTCTCCAAACTCCTCAACGAGGTTTGTGGAGCCTGAATCAGAGGTTCCACTCCTCAAAAGGCGTGCGAATTCAGAGCTATCCGCTATGTGCGTTGGAATACACCCTGACCTTCAGTAATTTCTAACAGCTCTGCAAAACAAAGTACCGCAGGACGCCTCCCCGAAGCCGGTTTGATCTCCAATAAAATCCCGGCATCGCGCAGTTGACGGAGTAAAGCCGGTGTGGTTTTGGGATGAATGCCGTACTTTTCTTCAAACTGTTGAATAATATCCGTGGTGCGAAAGATGGGGCGACTAAACAGCGCATCCAGTAAATGAACCGAATACTGGGAGCGGGTAATGTGTTGAATTTGATGCTTCATATGCTCATACAGCCCCATGATGTTTCTCACCCGCGCACTGTTTTCCCTGGCCTGAAGGGTGATTGCTCGCAAAAAGAAAGCAATCCACCCATTCCAGTCGCCTTCTGAAGAGATCGCCTGGAGACGCTGGTAATATTCGTCACGGTGGGCTTCCAGGTATTCGCTCAGGTAGAACATAGGCTCGGAGAGAATTTTTTTCTGGTACAGAAATAGCGGGATCAGGATGCGTCCAATCCGGCCATTACCATCCTTGAATGGATGTAACAGTTCGAATTGCCCGTGTACCACGGCGACCTGAAGCAGAAAGTCGCAGTCATCATAATCAATATAACGTTCCCAGGACTCAAGGTGCTCCATTAATTGCAGTGGTGAGGGGGGCACAAATGTCGCCTGTTCCATGGAGCAACCCGCCCGGCCAATCCAGTTCTGATCGTTGCGAAATTCACCGGGAGATTTATTCTGTCCCCGAACGCTGTTGAGCAGTATGCTGTGCAACTCACGGATCAGGCTTAAACGGATGGGATAAGCTTTCAGGTGTTCACTGGCCTGAAACAGGGCAGAGCGGTAGTTTGAAATTTCCTGGATATCCTTGAATTTCTCGCCCTCTTTCTCCAGTCCTGCCTCCTGCTCCAGTACCTCATCAACGGTGGCCTGAGTACCCTCAATCTTGGAAGAGAGTACCGCCTCTTGAGTGGTCAGTGGCGAGAGCATCACCGCAGGGTTTGGTATCCCTTGTAGCAAACCATCGTACCGGGCAAGCTCAGCGTTTGCCTCGCCGACCAGGCTAAACAAGGCGCGAAAGTCAATATTCTCCAGGGGCAGCGTATCTGGCTGATCAGGGGGCATCCTGTTGGTATCCTGAGCCAATATTATGGGTTTGATTGTAGCGCGGCATGGGTGTGTATGATACGGGGTGACGTACGGATACCCGGATAGCATATCTGGCCATATTGATGGATTAAGCGTTCTATAAATTTCAGAACGATTACAGGATTGCCCGCAGGCAAAAATTTGCCTGCCCCTTCTTGTTGGTTACGAGCTGTGCACTGGATGGATTTTAAAATGCGATTTGTAATGCAAGAAACATGAAGCAAACGCTTCGCAGGTATGGGCGATGATCAGAGAAAATATCTTTCAGTGTTGAAAACTGTCGTTTAGATGACCACTTTCGCTGGGTAACCAGAAGGTATTTTTCATTAAAATTTTTCCTAAAAAAAATGGTTAAAATATCGAAAAATAATAAACACTTGCGCAATTTTTCCTAAAACGATTTGAGCTAAGTGGGTGAAATATAAGAGTGGCACGATAGCTTCAGGTGCTAGTGACTGTATGGTCGTGGAAGTTCGAGTCTTCTCCTGGGCACCAATTCTCAAAGATATGTCGTGTAATTCTCGGCAAATCAGGTAAGGCGGGGTGCGCCAACGGACTCGCCGCATTTCTCCATGAACGCATCTTGATGTATTTGGACGGCGGCTTATATCCCAGCTGTTTTAGCCGCCCATGCAGCTTGGCCGGTTTCTTCCACTGTTTCAGCTGTATACATCGCAGTCTGCGCCTGACCCAACTCATGACTCCCTTCAGTGCACTGCGACAATTGGCTATCTTGAAGTAGTTGGCAAACCCTCTCAGCACCGGGTTCAGTTCTTTGATGATCGTCACACGGGCTCATCTGCCACCTCACACCACTGCTATCCTTGAGTTTCCTCTTGCGATAACAGCCCCCGATGACTCAGGGATTGATGCCAGGCTTCCCCAGTTACTAAACGGATCCCTGCCAGAAATTCCACCCTCAATCACTTGTCGGGACTGACTGAGTATTGGGCGTCGCGCTATTTCGCACGCTTGCCGCTCCCGACCTGCCGAATCAGGTTCGCTTACGCTGTGTACCTCTGACTTCCTATGCTTCCTTCGGACCCAGCCGTTGGCCAGCAACGCCCTTGCCATTCGGATTACCTTCCCCTCAGTCGGGGTGGTTCAGGCTTCTTTCAGCCTGACGGGTTTGCCCGCTTCGCTGGGCAAACAAAAAACCGGACAATTGCCCGGTGATACCTTCTCTCATATCTCTTCCTTTTTGTTATCTTGTACCCTGTACTTTCTGGGTTTTCCGAATATAGATTTTCTTCGCTTCCAGTGTTTTGTGGCCAGATACTAATCCTTCGTGGTGAGACACGCTTTTTGCTTTCAGGTCGTGGAAGTGCCACTTCTCGTTAATCAGTCCTTCATCTACTGTGCAGTTAATCAGTTTCTGCTACTGGCGGGGTTTCGCACCGTGCGATATCGTACTCTGATTTGTCGGGCAAAATTCCTCAAAGGGCAAGAAATTCGGGTTGTCTGGAGCTGTTTTGAGAATGATAAGGGGCTGACTGAAAAAAGAATTTTCATCTCAACCAATACAGAACACGAAGGGCTTGATGTACTTCGGGGTTATGCAAAGCGGTGGCCAGTTGAGCCTATGTTTCACCAGCTCAAACATCCATTTGGCTGTTGTCATCTGTGGCAGCAAAAATTGAGGACACTTCTGCGCTGGATGCATTTGAAAATGGCAGGTTATGCATTATTACAGTTGTTGACCGTCTGCAAAAATCAGTCATGCCTGAAGATTTCCCGGATACCCTGGAGATCTCCGGATACAACAACCGCAGGCATGATGAGAATTTCCCTGTCACGAATTATTCCAAGGTTCCCCATTCGTAAGGGCTGGGATAGATATCATCAAAAATATGAGCTCAATTTCAATGAACTGTCCGGCCAGTTGAAGACAGATAAAGCAGAGGCTGCATAAATACAGCCATTTAGAGAAAAACCGGCAATAAAAGCGAACCTGAAAAAATTGTTTGTTGATGTCGGCTTGTTATTTTATCGAAACCTGGCCAGTCTTTCGTGTCATGCAAAGTCTAAAGTCGAGTTGTGAAAGAGAGGAACTTTTATAAGAAGGCGTGGTCTTAAGCTGTAATTCAACAGTTCAATAATTCAATGGATCAAACCAATCAATTTTCTTCATTTGATGCTTATTTTTATTATCTTTGTTCCAGCGCATTAGGTTTAGTAGATCAAGAACAGCAATTTGGGGCTACCGAACAGCAGCCTGTTTATCAAGGCATACCAGTTCAAGTGCTGAACCCTATTCCTATTTACAATAGCGGACCAGATACATATCAAAATGAAGCTGATCATTCTTATTCATTGAATAAATATAGTATTACATCCCTAACAAACCTCGATTCAGAAAACGCTTCTGGAACAGGTATTCAAGAAATACCACAATCCATTCTTGATGAATATGTTCCTTACCAGCCTGATTATGAGCCCGTTAATAATCCATTATTACTAACACCAAGTACTCCCTTTCAGCAGCTAATATCGTGGGACGAGCTTGAAATCAGAAAGCAAACAGCAGCGAATCATACAAGCTCAGGTTTACAGTTAACTAATCTTCCTGCCGGAATTCATAGTTCACAAGATTTACGGCCAGTTGCTGTCGTTAATCCGTCATGCATGTACCAAGCTACAAGTGATAACCAAACAACCCAGGCAGGAGTTAATGTTGATAGCAGTTCTTCACTTGCCGAGCGACAAAGGGAGCGCAATAGGGAGCTCCGAAGGGAGCGCTACCAGACAGATCCCGCTTACGCCGAGCGAGAAAGGGGGCGCAAAAGGGAGCGCCAAAGGGAGCGCTACCAGACAGATCCCGCTTACGCCAAGCGCCAAAGGGAGCGCCAAAGGGAGCGCTACCAGACAGATCCCGCTTACGCCGAGCGTCAAAGGGAGCGCAAAAGGCAGCGCTACCAGACAGATCCCGCTTACGCCGAGCGTCAAAGGGAGCTTCGCAAAGATCCCACTTACGCCGAGGGACAAAAGATCTATACAAAGACCTACAAAAGAATCAAAATACAAACCTCCAACAAGGAAGAAGCTAAAGAGCAAGCTGTGATCGCAAGAGAGCGGTATCTTCAGTCAGTCAATTCAGCTAAAAACTCAGGTTATTTACCACTGAGTTCTAATTGTCAGTCATGATGTGACTTGGGCGGGACCCAATGATTATTACTTACAAATCGCCAGCATAAACCTGCCCAAAGATGAACGCTATTCAGGCAGTCTGCCAGGGACAGGCGTATCCGCAGAATGGCGAGACAAGACGACAGAGTTCCGGGTCCCAACCTTGACAGAAGAAGAAGCCAAACTGAAGCAGCTGATCGACCAGGGTTTTGCAGTACTGCGTGACAATAAAACAACAACCGGCTTTGATAAGCCTGAAGCTGATGCCTGCGAAATCTGGCTGGATGCCTGGGAAATAATCAAAGAACTCTATCAGGACAAGACATCTCTGGACATCATTGGCTCCAGGATGGAATTTACCCTGTACTCTTGGGGCTCCGAGATGGATATGGGCCCCGGCCTGCAAAATTGCTTTTACGTCATAAAAAGCTGTTAACCTGTTGAACTGTATAAAGAAAATGTCGCCCCTCTTGTTCGGGTACATGAACCGCCAAATTATTCTATCAGTGTTGCTGGATTGGCCTTGTTGGAAACCAAAGTATCAGAAACAAAAACGATCCGACTCCCCTTCTCCATGCCCTGATATTCATTCTGATAATACTTGTCATGTACCAGCTGACGAAAATGCCATGACCTGTAGTGACTGTTCGGGGATGCTCTATTTTCCCTAACACCAGCCATACTGCCTAAAGTCATATGCTTGCTACAACGATGACCCAGAGATGCAAATTGGTGATTACTGAACTGTCCTGGCAGTCCATCCTGTAAAATATCTTGGCGATCATTACTGCGTGCATACATAACATACACTGACATGGACACCATCAGTTTCAGCAACTCATAATGAGACTGCAATTCCGCATTATCACAACGCTCTGTGTGAAGATATCCTCTTGAAGCAAACCCAGGGAGAATGTCGGCAAGATCCTGATATCGGTTTGCAGACAGAATACGTGGCAAATCTTCTAATTTCACGGATATGCGAGAATATGTTGTTGCCGGATCATGAGCAAACTGAAAATTAAACGTCAGCATTCCCTTGCGGCCAGGAGGCGTTTGTGCTGACTTGGTGCCTTTGCTGCATACCTTGATGAATGGATCAATTTTCTCATTCATCTCATCAGTATTCCGGCACATCGTCACCAGAACTCCAGTTATAGATAGTCCGGCAAACTTATATTCCTTCGGGATCGCCAAAATAAACTGATCATAGGGCAACCGGAAACCTTCAACCGCTGATAAGGAAAACTTTGCCTGTAACAGCATGTTCAGAACGTCAGCATCCTTGGGAAATATCATACGACGCTGACCAATACGCCAGTAATACTCTTCGCAACAAATTCCGAAATCTAATGTGTTAATGAAATCTGGTTCGATGTAGTTTGTATAGTGATGGATATGATCCTCGAAAGACCACGATTTCAGGCGGTTAAGCTTGGCTGTCTTCTTGATGATTTTGTCGCTGGCACGGAGATCAAGGTTAAAACGGTATTGATAATATCCAGGCATTTCGCCGCCTATAATGTTCAGAACTATTGTACCGAATGATAAGTGATTTCAGTGACATTCTGAAAGGGATGCTCACAGTACCGAAATTGAAAAATCCAGAGGCCGCACCTGCTTGGTTAGCTCAAGACGATAATCTCCCAGCCTGTTGGCACTCTCTATATAAGGGGACAGGTGCTTCAAATCATCTTCGGTAATTTTGTGCCCTTCTTCTTTCAGCTCCTTCAATACTCTCATCATCACTTCGACGTTATAAAAAATGAGCATGTTTGAATCTGGCTCCAGCCTCTGGCCGGTGTAAATTTAACCGCTTGATGTTCTTGATCCTGGGCATCAGCTTTATTCCCAGTAAATAAGCCAGTCCGAAAACAGCAAGGCTTTGCCCATGTGTATCAGAGTGGACCGTATCGGGCTGAATGTCGGAATCATTCTGCAGAAGGCCGTCCAGAATATAAATTGCCTCATAAACACCACAGGGTATAAAGCGGGAAAAGAGGCAAATGTATTTGTCGCTGAGGTGGTAGTAGGCAATGCCGCCATAGCCACCATACCGAATGTGATACTCGGACAGAAGGTTGTTTTCATACACATCCCATTTTGTACCATCGGCAGACGCTCTTTTGCCGGTTCCCCAGTAGGCAGGTAGCGAAAACTGGTTATAGCCATTGATGACATCCCTGATACATTTGATGAGAGTGTCTTCGGAGCAGTGCTTGAGATTCAGTCGTGCAATTTGTTTGCGGCTGATATTCTGAACTGAGCGGGACAGCTGGACTGGCCCAAGGTTACAGCCGTAACAAAGCAGGTTGAGGACGAAGCGTTCTTCTATATTGTCAATTCTGGATTTATTGCCCGACAGAGGCCGTATATGCTTGCTGAGATTCAACCACTTTTCAGTTTCAGACAGCACATCCAGAATATTTTTAGGCGGCATACGCTCTTTGATCAGGGATGCGAGAGCCTCTTGCTCAGGTGTTGGTTTCTCTGCCTTGATCGGAGTAATGCATAGCTTTTTATTGATAATCTGCACTTCAGTGTTTTCTGGAAACTGCTCATCAGCCTTTTTGCAAACAGCGTGAAGTCTGGCTTTGAGCTGACTGCAAAAGTCACCACCATCGGAGGGATAGCCCATCATTTGGCAGAAATCTTCGAACTGCTCTTGATACTCTTCTTCTGAGATAAACTGCGTTCTGAAATCACTGAAATTCTCACTGTCTTCAACAAATAAATCGCCGGATCTGAGTGCTTCCGCAACCAGCGTAAAGAGGCATAGCTCAAGGTAAAGACGATGCACCTTGGTAACGGGTACACCTTTCTTTTGGGTTTCAGTGACTGAAGTCCACCATTTTCTTGCCGGTACCCATTTTAGAGATACAGAGCTGTTGGATACATCAATATGGCTTTTACGTGATGTTTGGTGTTTTTTGATAAACAGTATGACTTTGATCAGCGCATAGTCACTAAGAGGCGTTCTCACCTTCAGCAAGTTCAGGGCATCAAACAGATTTGCCCTGTGATTTTTAAACATAGGGAGTAAAAACGGGAGGTAGTTGTTGCTTGAGTAAGTCAGTAGCTGATCGCAGGAGTCGATCACTTCCTGCGGATTGTGTTTCAGGGCTGTGCCTATATTCCGAAGTTTATGCTGATCGTCTCTGCTACTCCCCTGGTAAGCAACGGTAACATCCTTCAGCTGCCCGATAAGCTGCTCCTGCTGTTTCGTTTTATTTTTCAGCCATTCCTTCAGCTTCTTGTCTGCCCGAGTGTGCATACGCCGCATCAGTTTGATCAGTAAATCAGCCGCATCATCAAGGGTGCGGGAAAGTCGGTAACGGAGTAGGATCGTCAACAGCAGCTCTTGCTTACCCTTTCTCAATCGTGCCATTTCCGAACGATCCAGAGCGCGGGCTTCCAACTGCAAGTCCCGGTATTTGTCAGGTGTGATATCCGGCAAGTTGGGTAGACCTGCCTGCTGCTTGCGAAGCCAGCTCAACACACCCAGCGTATTGGTTGTGTTTTTTGTCGTCAGCTTTCCAGGTTCTTTTTTAAGCTTTTCCCATGATTCTTCATCCAGTAATGATGAGAGAACCAGTTTGGACTTTTCATCAAGAGAATCGAGGTAATTGCTGTAGAGTTCTTTATTGACCCTTCGGCGCTGGTCACTTGCGACCCGAGCAAGTGCATCAAAGGTAGGAAGCTCATAAGAGTCCTTAATCAGATTTTCGAGAACTTCATTGATGATATCCGCCAGGTGGTGTTTGCTTTTTGCTGACTCATAGGCCCGCTGTATGATGATATTCCTGCCAGCGGGTTTTACTTTGAAGCGATCTCTCAGCAGGCTCAGATAAATACTTCTTACGGAAGAGTCCCTGTGTTTTCTGACTTCTTCACCAGAACTCCGACTCTTTGTTATCTTGCCGTAATATTGAATGTATCCATCAGGTAGGTCATCAAAACCTGTGTGATAGCCCAAATGCTGAAACATCTTCAGCATGGTCAAAAGTACTTGGCGATGCAGAGGCTTTATTACCTGACCATTGATCCAGTCTATTTCATCGGGGATCGATTCCCTGAACCTAAACTCATCGGTCAATATCGGCAGTTTGGCAAACTGGGACCTACGTATAAAATTCTTGAACCTATCAGGCCGGTTGACCAGGATGACTGGATTGTCCTGATTCAGATCCCTGAGTCGGGAGAAGAAACTGAATACAGATACTCAAATATCAAAAACGATCCGGTTGCTCACTGATGCTCGCTATTGCTTTTGACTTAATTGTTGCAGACAGAAAAGAATCAACCGAAAGGTTGTGCCACAGGCTTATATTGAGATTGGTTCTACCCTTTCCAGTCTTGGATTCAGGAGAGTTCAGGGTAGTCTTTATGTGACAGACGATGAGGACATGGCTAACCTCTTCCGTGCGATCACAGCCCTGAAATCTCTTTCCTGGTTTTCCGCATCTGTTAGAGATATCAGAGCTTTCAGGGTTGAACAGTGGTCAGATTTTGCTGATATGATCAAGGGAGGCTGATATGAAAATCGGCTATGCAAGAGTATCTACAAAAGATCAGGATTTATCACTGCAGCGTGAAGCACTATTAGCAGCTGGTTGTAACAAAATATACGAAGATAAAGTCAGCGGAACACAAAGTAACCGTGAAGGATTGAAGCTCGCATTTGAAGTGTTACGGGATGGTGATACCTTGATTGTCTGGAAGCTGGATCGCCTTGGGAGAAGTGCCACAAATCTAATCACTTTGATCAATGAGCTTGAACAGCAGGATTGTCACTTTGTGAGTCTTACCGACAATATTGATACTTCAACAACTGCAGGTCGATTCTTCTTTCACGTCATGGCAAGCCTTGCCCAGATGGAACGGGAACTGATTGTGGAGCGAACTCGAGCAGGTTTAGAAATTGCCAAGCAACGTGGTAGAGTTGGCGGGAGAAAACGGCAGATGACAGACTCTAAAATAGATGCAGCAAAAAAACTTCTGTCGAACGGCCTTCCTGCAAAGGAGGTTGCCGAAAATCTCGGTGTTTCTATTCCAACACTTTATCGGTGGTTGCCAGCCAGCCAAAGGGACTAATGTCCCCCATCTACCTCCTGCAAAACAATGTGGGATAACAGCTTTGGATTTCGTAAAAATAATCATAAACCAAAACCAAATTTTGTAAAAAACGTCACTTGACTATTAAATACTTTTCATATTAAAAATGACAACGCAGATATGCAGGATAAAGCATTACCTTTCATCTGCTCGGCCATGGACACCGGCTGATTTATCAAATAATGAACAGGAATTCTTGATGTCTGCAGTAGGAACTTCGGACTCTGCGATCACCTGCCTGGTGATGATGGCTCGTTTTCACGGGCTGGCAGCTCAACCAGAACAGGTCAAGCATTTAATAGGCGACACTGAAGGTGTGGTTGATCCTGTTGATCTTCTCCGTATCTCCAAACATCTTAAGCTGAAAGTCAGAAGAACTCAGGTTGCCCCGGAGAAACTGCAAGAGTTGCCATTACCTGCTATCGCACTTGATAAGGATGGTAGCTATTTCATTGTTGCCCGTTGTAATGATGACAAGATTCTGATTCAGAAGCCTACGAGTTGCCAGCCTGAGGCATTGGAGCTGGATGACTTTCAAACTATTTTTTCTGGTGAATTATTTCTTTTTACCAAACGTTCCCTGCTGCCGGACAGTCTTTCAAAATTTGATTTCAGCTGGTTTATTCCCGCCATACTCAAGCATAAAAAAATGCTCTATGAAGTACTGCTGGCGTCGTTTTTTATCCAGCTCTTTGCACTGATTACCCCACTTTTCTTTCAGGTCATCATAGATAAAGTTCTGGTTAATCAGGCTTTAACGACACTTGACGTACTCGCCTTCGGGTTGCTGGTTCTGTCGATTTTTGATGTTGTGCTGAATGGCTTGCGGAATTATGTATTCAGCCATACTACCAACAGGGTCGATGTGGTTCTTGGTTCCAGGCTCTTCAGTCACCTATTGCGTCTACCCGTTGCTTTTTTTCAGGCTCGCCGTGTCGGTGATACCGTTGCCCGTGTTCGTGAGCTGGATACCATTCGTGAATTTATTACCGGCTCAGCCCTGACGCTTTGTATTGATTTATTGTTCACGGTCATTTTCTTTGTCGTCATGTATTTCTACAGCCCGACGCTGACGTGGATCGTGTTAGGTTCGATTCCCTTCTATATTATTCTCTCGTTAATAGTAACGCCTATTCTTCGGGCTCGCTTAAATGAGAAGTTCAAACGCGGTGCTGAAAACCAGTCCTTTCTGGTGGAATCCGTCACTGGTATAGAAACCATTAAAAGCACAGCGGTTGAACCCCAGATGCAGAGACATTGGGAAGATCAGCTGGCGGCTTATGTTTCCGCTTCTTTCAGATCCATGAATCTGGGCAATATTGCCAGCCAGACGGCAGGGCTCATCAATAAAGTGGTGACGGTACTGATTCTTTGGGTGGGAGCCACGCTGGTTATTAATGGTGACCTTTCCGTCGGTATGTTGATCGCCTTTAATATGATTGCCGGTCGCGTAAGCGCACCTATTTTGAAGCTGGTTCAGCTGTGGCAGGACTTTCAGCAGGCGGGGATTTCGGTTCAGCGTTTGGGGGATGTTCTGAATACACCCACAGAGCCGGGACACGATCCAAACCGAACAACGCTGCCTGCATTAAAGGGTTTCGTTGAATTTGAACACGTCACCTTTCGATATCAGCCGGATCGTCCAGCAGTACTCCATGGTGTATCGCTTGAAGTAAAGCCAGGAGAGGTGATTGGCATTGTTGGTCGATCCGGCTCAGGAAAAAGTACGCTGACAAAACTGGTGCAACGTTTGTATGTACCAGAGTCTGGTCGTGTATTGGTCGATGGTGTTGATTTGGCTCTGGTTGAACCTGCCTGGTTACGAAGGCAGGTAGGCGTTGTGCTTCAGGAAAACTTTCTCTTCAACCGATCAGTTCGAGACAATATTGCTCTGGCTGAACCGGGAGCCTCAATAGAACGTGTGATGGCTGCAGCAAAACTATCAGGCGCTCATGACTTTATTCTGGAGTTGCCTGAAGGTTATGACACACAGGTAGGTGAACAAGGCAGTTCTCTGTCTGGTGGTCAAAAGCAACGTATTGCTATTGCCAGAGCACTCCTGACCAATCCGAGAATTCTGATATTTGATGAAGCCACCAGTGCGCTGGATTATGAGTCAGAACATATCATCCAGCAGAATATGAAGCGAATCAGTCAGGGGCGTACGGTGTTTATCATCGCTCACCGACTTTCTACTGTGCGTGATGCTGATCGCATTATCACAATGGACAAAGGGAGAATTGTTGAGGAGGGGCCTCACGATCAGCTGGTCAAACAAGGTGGTCATTATGCCCGCCTGAATGCTCATCAGCATGGGCTGAGGGAGGCTGTGTAATGGTTAAATCGTTCTTTGATCATGCTACCAAAGCCCTGTTATCCAAAACGGAAAACACTGAGGCATTACACAGTACCCGTCGTCAGTTTTTGCCCGCTGCACTGGAAGTGGAAGAAACTCCAGCCAATCCGGCCAGCAGAGTCATCGTAAAGGTCATTGTTCTGCTATTCACTATTGCTGCCGTCTGGGCGTGTTTTGGCAAGATCGATATTGTCGCCACGGCTCAGGGAAAAATAGTCCCTGGTGAACGGGTAAAAACCATTCAACCTATGGTGATCGGTGAAGTTCAGAATATTCATGTTCGGGAAGGTGATGATGTCGAGGTGGGAGACCCTCTGATTTCACTGGTAGACATTGTGACTGAAGCCGAACTGGTCAGGTTAAGTAAACAGACCTCTGCTTTTTCATTACAACTGGCCAGGCAGGAAGCCTTTATTGATTATCTTGATATCGATAATTATTCGAAGCCAGCCCAACTGAAGCTGGATAGTTATCTCAAGCAGGAAGAAAGCGACATCAATATTGAGTTTGAAGAACAGCTCTTACAGCAACAAATAGAAGACTATGTATCATCATCTGAAACACTGAAAAGCCAGCTCAAGAGCAAAAAGGCAGAACAGCGAACAATAGAAGCCATTGTCACCAAACTGCAACGAGTCCTGCCTATTATTGAAGAGCGCACTCAGGCGCTGGAAGGCCTGTATAAAAAGAACTACGGATCAAAAGTGCAATACCTTGAACTGGAACAGCAACGTATAGAGCTGGAAGAAGATATCAAGGCACAAAAAGCGGCAGTACAGCAATTGATTGCCGAGCAGGAAGAAGTTCAGAACCAGCTGCTCAGTCTTCACGCTCAAAAACGGCGGGAAAGCCTGGGCCAGCAGGAAGAGCTTCGACTGCAACTCACCAGCCTTGAGCAGGAAAGCATTAAGGCACAAGAACTCCATGAACAGCAGCTCATCACATCCCCCATAGACGGCACCGTACAACAGTTACAGATTCATACCATCGGCGGTGTCGTTCAACCGGCACAAGCTTTGATGCAAATCGTCCCCAAAGAAGCAAGGATGGAAGTGGAAGCCTGGGTACTGAATAAGGACATTGGTTTTGTTCAGGAAGGCCTGAAAGCAGAAGTGAAAATCGATACCTTTAACTTTACCAAGTATGGCCTGATTGGTGGGGAGTTAATGAATGTGTCCAACGATGCTGTGCCCGATGAAAAACTGGGTTTGAGATATATGGCCAATGTCCAGATTGAAAAAGACTGGATGCAGGTGGAAAACCGGAAAGTGAATTTATCGCCGGGTATGAGTGTGGCTGTGGAAATTAAAACTGGGCAGCGTCGTTTGATTGAGTATTTTTTGAGTCCGCTTTTGAGGTTTAAGCAGGAGAGCGTACGTGAGAGGTAAGCCAGTATGTACTGAATGCTAAATTTTTAGCCGATGATAATTGGTTTTGTAAAACATTATTAATTTTTTATAGTGATCTTTTATAATGAAAACGAAACAAAACAAGAAATTAACCTTAAAGGAATCATGTTTTTTTAGTTTGACTCCTATTTTAATATTTTCTTTAATTTTAACTTTTTCTCCTCTCACATGGGCCGAAGCCAATCTGAAAAATAACTGCTATATCACGATTGACGGTGAGGTTGACCCAGTCCTAGTTCTGTTGGTTCTTTCTTATAAAGAAAAAGGGGTTGATGATAAATTGATAATCAAAAGGATATCCAATGCTATAAATGATGGTTGTGATTTAAACGTCACAGATAAAGATGGCTTATCACCATTAAATACTTCCATTCTCTTTCAGCATCTGGATTTAGTTGAGTTTTTTATTGAAAAAGGAGCTACCCCATACAACAAAATCATTAGTCCAAAAGATGTAATTAACGGACTTGATTCTGTAGCCTTTTCCAAAGCTCTTTTGGATAAAGACTGGTCTGATAAACGACAGAAAATTTACGATTACTTAAAAAAATAGCAGAATTAGCTGTTTTTCTGATTTAAATAACCCGTGTTAGTTTTTTTTAAAAGGGAAATTCTAAAATGTCTGACTCATCAAACAATCCAAACGATGATCTTAGGGAAGTTTTTCGAGATAGCAAAGGAAAAAGAGAACGTGCACTCGAAACACTTTATGATGTAATGCAGGATGATGAAAGCTTTTCACCAGAAAATAAGGAAGGTGCTGGTGAAACAATAGATGGGCTTTTAAATATTTTATTCCGAGGTCTAGTTCCTGAAGGTCTAGGCGATAAGATGGTTGATGATGTATCAAAACTGCATAATAAATCAAAAGATGAAATTGATAGAATATTAGGTGAGTCTGCACCTCGTGAGACTACTAACACTCCTCCTCCTGCGAAACCGAAAGCTCCTGGACCGACCCCTGCATCCCCGCTTGTTTTAGATTTGGATGGAGACGGTATTGAAACTGTTGGCCAGTCGTCAGGAATATATTTTGATCACGATGGGGATGGATTTAAAGAGCGATCCGGTTTTGTAGGAGCGGATGATGGACTTTTAATATATGACCGAAATGGAGACGGTAAAGTCAACGATGGTACGGAGCTTTTCGGTAATTCCACCGTATTGAACGATGGCAGCAAAGCAGATAATGGATTCACCGCTCTTGCTGAATTTGATTCAAATGGTGACGGTTTGATAAACGCGAATGATGAGGAATTTGTCAATTTAAGAGTATTTCGTGACTTAAACCAAAATGGCATTACAGATGATGGCGAATTGATTACTCTAGAGGAAGCGGGAGTTAAGTCTCTTTCTATTAATTATACCGATCAAGCATTTACAGATAGTGCCGGAAACGAACATAGGCAAGTAGGAAATTATACTGCAGACAACGGGCAAGTTCTTTCAATGAATGATGTCTGGTTTGATACTGACCCCACTGACACAATAGAAACTATAGTTGAAGTTCCTTTAGAAATTTCACTTTTTTTGCCAGATGCACGTGGATTTGGCACAACATTTTCATTGCATCAAGCAATGGCTAGAGATGAATCAGGAGAATTAAAAAGGCTAGTTGAGCAATTCGTCAACACAGACTCTCGTCAAGAAAGTCAAGCCTTGCTGGAACCAATAATTTTTGCTTGGACTGGACAGAGCGGGGGATACCGACAACATGGCAGAGCCCCAATGGATACACGAAAGATTGGTGCTCTTGAGTCTTTCTATGGATACCAGCTTCCAATAGCTCAAGGAGGGGGCTGGCAATATGCAAGAATGTATAATGAAATATTTGCCAGTTTGGTAGACAGTGTATTCTACCAAATGGCATCTGATAGTTATTTGAAGCCCCTATTTGACGAGGTAAGCTGGACTGAAGAAGCTGGGTCTGATGTTTGGCTCGGTGATTTCACAAATGTGATCGATGATCTCTATAGATATTCTGAGGCTGCTCCATCATCAGCACCAGATTTACTACAGGATTTTGTTCAGGCAGTAAGAGGTATTAATGTATATGATGCCCGAAATCTCGACAATCTCAGAACAGCTCTATACCGCTTCAATCAATTAGAAGAAGTTAATAATTTCAGTGTTGAAACAGCTGCGTTAGTAACTCAAATAGTCAATAGCTCGTTTAGTTATGGTGATAGGCTGCTTGCTGGAAATAGTGATATTTTTCTTTTGTATACCGATGTGATAGAAGGGGATGATAGTGATAATGAGTTAATTGGTCTTGAAACCAATGATCAGCTAGAAGGCATGAATGGTAATGATGTTCTTGATGGTCGGGCTGGAAACGATTTATTAATTGGGGGAAATGGTAACGACGAGTATCGTTTTGGGCTGGGTTATGGTGAAGACCGTATCAATAATTATGATCGCACAGAGGGGCGTTACGATGTAATTCGAATGCTAGGCGATTTAACAATAAATGATATTACTACTCAGCGGGAGGGTGACGACCTTGTCATCTCTATAAATGGTACAAATGATACCCTTCGAGTATTGTCTCATTTTTCTCAAGAAGGTTCTGACTATAAATACGTCGATGCAATCCTGTTTTCTGATGGCAGCAAGCTTGAGGTTGGGCCAGACAATTTCGACCTTCAGAATGTAGCTTCTCAAATCTTTAGTGATGGTGATGATGATATACATGGGACTTCCTATGTTGATGAACTGGATGGATTCGCTGGCGACGATTACATTTCCGGTAAGAAAGGGAATGATTTGCTCTCAGGGAATGATGGTCATGACCGGCTCTTTGGAGGTGATGGGAATGATCAGTTACTTGGTGGGTCTGGGCATGATGAGCTTTATGGTGGTACGGGTGACGATAGTCTAACTGGTGGAACTGGCGATGACCTTATGGTCGGAGGTTTGGGGAGTGATACTTATTATTATGGGCTTGGTGATGGACTTGATGTCATCAATGAATCTGGAAGCAATGAAACATTAGACCGCATTATTCTTGGAGCAGGTATTCGTTCAGAAAATATTCTGATACGTGCTCAAGGGGCTGACTTGGTTCTATACATTAATGGGGATCAAGATGAAATTCGTATTCGAAATTTCTACAACAGCACAAATAGTTACCCCATTGATAAAGTTGAATTCAGTGATCCTGATAGTTCTCTGAAGGAGTGGACTTCAACAGATCTTTATACATTAGCCTTGCAGGCTACAGATGAGAATGATGAGCTACAGGGTGACAATCAGAATAATATCATTGACGGTTTGAAGGGGGATGACTTGCTTCTGGGGGGAGCCGGTAATGATAATCTCAGTGGCTCAGAAGGAAATGACACTCTAAGAGGGGAAGATGGTAATGACACCCTGATAGGAGGAGTCGGTGCTGATACTCTTGAAGGTGGGCGAGGTAATGACAGACTTGAAGGTGGGGCTGGCAACGACCTACTTCTTGGTGGAGCTGGAAGTGATACCTATGTCATAACTGCTGATGGAAGTCAGGATATTGTAGAAGACTATGATAATACTGGCACTGACCTCGATAAGATTCTTTTTGATTCAACCATTAACCCTGAGAATGTTAGTTATCGAAGAACAGCTACTGATCTGATCATCGAAATTAATAAAGATGATGTTATTTCGAAGGTCATAATCAGAAATGGATTTATCAGTGAGCGCAACCAAATAGATCAGCTGGTATATGCTGATGGCACTGTAACCAGTATGTCTGAGGCTCTGGCGCAGGCTGCTCAGTGGACAGGGACCGATGGAGTTGAAAAAGTCTACGGTTATGCCGGTGTAGATATTATCAACGCTTTGGGTGGAAATGATGTAATTTATGGCCGTGATGGTGATGACCAGCTGTCAGGTGGTGAGGGTGATGACCGCATTTACGGTGAGCTGGGTAATGACAACCTCGTAGGAGACGATGGTGCAGATTACCTCCATGGCGGTATAGGTGATGATTCACTCAATGGTGGTAGAGCTAACGACCAACTACACGGCGACAAAGGTAACGATAGCTACATATTTGCCCAGGGGGATGGACATGACACCATAACCGAATATTCATCGGGTACTGACACCGATGTCATTCAGTTAAGCGAAAGCATTCTTCCAGCCAATACCATACTTCTAAGACAAACCGATGATCTTTTGATCAAGATTGATGGTGATGCTCAATCCATTCGGGTTCGTAACTATTTCAACAATGATGCCACATCAGGCTATGCGGTAGACCGGATTGAATTCGCAGACGGTACTGTTTGGGATATTGATACTGTCAAAGCGAAAGTTATTGTTCCTACGGAAGGTAATGATGATATCTGGGGCTATAACTCCTCGGATGATAACCTGAGCGGTTTGGCTGGCAATGATGTCATTAGAGGTCTTGGTGGAAATGACATCATTAATACCGGTGTGGGTGATGACACAGCCTACGGTGGTGACGGTAACGACACTATTGATGCTGGAGCTGGTGCAGATATTGTCGAAGGTGGTGCAGGTAATGACTTGCTAACGGGCGGCTCGGATAATGATCGCCTGACGGGTGGCCAGGGCTATGATACCTATCTGTTCAGTCATGGGCATGGACAAGATACGATCCATAATTATGACTCTGAAGAAGGGCGGGTTGACCGGATTCGCTTTGACAGCAGTATTACGACAAGTGACGTGCGTGTAACAAGACAGAATGATGATCTGGTTCTGATTACATCACCCAATGACTCCATTCGGGTTGAGCGTTATTTTCAGGCTGATGCATCCTCTAACTATGTCTTGCAGGAAATAGAGTTTGCAGATGGTACTGTTTGGGATATTGAGCAAGTCAAACTCAAGGCCCTTACCGGTAATGACGGTGCTGATACGCTGAGAGGTTATGCCAGTGATGATCAGCTATCCGGGCTTGGAGGTAATGACGAACTCAGAGGCGGCGATGGAAACGACCTGCTGGATGGTTCCTCTGGTGATGATGTGCTTGAAGGCGGTAAAGGGCAGGATACTCTTAACGGGGGAACTGGCTCCGATCGTTATCTGTTCTCGCGAGGCGATAGTCAAGACCTTATCTATGATGACTTTGCAGATTCAACAACTTTGATTCTGAGCGATCTGGACGGTGGCAAGGCTGACTTCAGTAATGTGGTTTTCCGTCGTGTGAACTCGGATCTTCAGCTGACCTTTAAGGACAGTAGTGGCGATCAGATTACATTGAAATCTTTCTTCAGTGATGATCAGCCCAAGAGTGGATTAACCATTGAAAAGCCTGATGGTACTTCAGAAGTTCTGGATGCCAATGCAGTTGCTTTGAAAACACTGGTAGGCACTGTAAGCGATGATGTTATTCAGGCTAATAGTATTGATAACGTCATCAATTCATTGGACGGCAATGATCGTATAGATGCGTACGCTGGTAACGACACGTTAAATTCGGGGGCTGGAGATGACGTGATTTATGCCGGTGAAGGGGATGACAGTCTCACAGGTGGGTTGGGCAATGACCAACTCTATGGAGGCGACGGCGATGATCAGTATTTATTCTCCGCAGGTCATGGGAATGATCAAATAGATGACACCTCTGGTAACGATGAACTCCGTTTTACGGATGTAAATCCTGATTCTGTATTGTTACGTCGCGACGGAACGGACTTGCTGATTACCAATACTTCGACAAACCATGCTATCCGCATTCGTAACCAGTTTGCGACTGCGGCTGGCGTCGTTAGTGCAAACGCAGTTGATCGTATGGTCTTTGCCGATGGCACCGTTTGGGATCATGACATCATAAAAGAGATGGCCCTTAAGGGCACTTCCGGAGATGACACTATCTATGCCCACCCGGACAACGATAGTGTTGACGGCCTGGAAGGCAATGACGTTATCTATGGTCGCGAAGGGAATGACACTCTCTCTGGTTCTGGTGGTAATGACCAGCTTTATGGTGAAGCCGGAAACGATCTGCTGGATGGTGGCCTTGGGGACGATACTCTCATAGGTGGTACTGGAGCAGATACGCTTCAGGGGCAGGACGGTCAGGATAATCTTCAAGGTGAAGAGGGTGACGATATTCTGCGGGGTGGTAACCATAATGACCAACTACTCGGCGGGGCTGGCCAGGATCGGTTATACGGTGATGCCGGAAACGATTCCCTTGATGGTGGTAGTGGTGACGATGAGCTGCATGGCGGTGATGGTAATGATGTCCTGAACGGCGGTTACGGCTCAGACCAGCTTTATGGTGGTGCCGGAGATGACAGTCTGACGGGTACAGGCCATCTCATTGGTGGAACAGGTAATGACACCCTTGAGGGAAGAGGATTCCTGGTAGGTGGTGATGGCGATGACCACTTAACTGGCTGGGGGTCGGACACATTACATGGCGGCGACGGTAACGATACGCTCATCGCCTTTAATGATCCATTCTCTACACTGGCTACCTCTTTTAATGCTGGCAAGGGTAACGACACACTCTACGGCTCGTTTGGTAATGATTCCTACGTCTTCAATCTTGGAGATGGTCATGACCTTCTGATAGAGCGTCGTCAGGATGAGTCTTACAGCAACATTGATCCTTCTTCAGATACGATTCTATTTGGGCAAGGCATTGTAGACAATGACCTTTCTTTCGAGCGGCACGGTGACAACCTGCTCATTAAACACAGCAATGGCACTGATTCGATTACCGTCCAGAACTGGTTCCGTGAGCCTACCAATCACTTCAAAATCAATCAGCTTAGATTCTTCGATGAGACCAGCTTGACTGATGCCGATGTTGAAAATCGTGTCGTTACATTTGGTACTGATGGTGATGATGCCCAGTTACTGGGATACCGAAATCTGAATGATGAAATTCATGCCGGGGCGGGTAACGATAAAGTCTGGGGGCGTGCCGGTGATGACCAGCTCTATGGTGGTGCTGGAGATGATTACCTGGACGGTGAAGACGGTAACGACCGGCTCTTTGGTGGCAGTGGTGTCGATAATATCCACGGAAAAGCCGGTGATGATCATCTTGAAGGCGGTCTGGGTAATGACAGTCTTTCGGGAGGCAGTGGTGCTGATGCTGTCTATGGTCAGGAAGGTGCAGATAGCCTCTTCGGTGGTGCCGGTGATGACCTTCTGGATGGTGGCACTGAAAATGATTATATCGATGCCGGTGATGGTAATGACACGCTGCTGGGTGGAGATGGTGCCGATCAGTTAAGAGGTGAAGGAGGCAATGATGTCCTTCGGGGTGGTGCTGGTGACGATAAGTATGTCTGGAGTCTCGGTGATGGAGCCGACACGATCGATAACAGTGGTGGTGGTGTAGATATCCTCCTGCTTGGTGGTGGAGCGACTCAGGATCGACTCAGTTTTGAAAGGGATGGCGACGATCTGCTGATTAAAGCCAATGGTGATGACGCTCAATCCATAAGAGTCATTAAGCACTTTCTGGGAGGGGATTACGCTCTGGATGCAGTTCAGCCAGACGGTGGAACACTCATTTCAACCACGCAGATCAATCAACTGGTAGCCGGAGGCAGTGATCCAGACTTCGATTCCGTTGTGAGTGGAACTGAGGCCGGAGAGCAGCTGGCTGGTAGTAACAACAAAGATAAGATACTCGGAAAGGGTGGAAACGACGTTATCTTTGGTATGGCTGGCAATGATCGTCTAGAAGGAGGCGATGGTAATGATCAGCTGGTTGGAGGTAATGGCGGTGGTGTAGGTACCGGAGATGATGTGCTTCTCGGTGGCCTTGGTAACGACATACTCCGGGGCGAAGACGGCAATGACACTCTGGATGGTGGTGCCGGAGATGACCACTATTACTACAACGCCGGAGATGGTGTGGATGTCATTGATGCCACTGGCGGAGGAACGGACTGGATTCTCTTCAATGGAAATATAGATCGGAACCGACTCAGCTTCCATCAGGATGGCAATGATCTGGTTATTCTGCTGGATAACGATTTAGGTCAACAGGTAAGAGTGAAAGAGCATTTCCTTGGTGGTGAGAAAGCCATTAGTTATGTTCAGCCTTCCGATGGTGGGTACGCAATACCGGCTTCCTCTTTTGCAGGGTTACTGACTGATCTACCCTCACCAGATAATGGTGGTGGCGACACTGGAGGTGGCAGCAATCCAGATCCTGATGATGGATCAGGACAAACGCCTGATAATGGTGAAACGCCTGTTGCTGAAACTGGCGGAGATGATTCAATCACGGGCACTGCTGCCAATGACATCCTCTTGGGTGGTGCAGGCAATGACACCCTGACGGGAGGTGCCGGTAATGATCAGTATGTCGGTGGCACTGGAGATGACACTTATGTGTATACCAGCGGTCAGGATGTTATCGACAGTACCGGTGGTGGTACCGATATCCTTCGCTTCTCAGGTGGAATTGGATTCAGTGATGTTTCTTCCGGATTGATTAAGTCTGGTGATGACCTGATCTTGCGCGTAGCAGGCGGGCCTAATCAGGTAACGCTGAAGAACTTCTTCCTTGGTGGAGAGCATCTGGTTGAAACCATGACCTTTGATACCGGAGGTCAAATAACCTCTGACCAGATTTTTGGAGCATTTGGTTTGCCGGTACCTAACCCTTCTGCTGATTTTGATAATACAGTAGAAGGTACTGCAGGTGATGATGCTTCACTCGCAGGTACCGCTGAAAGCGATCTGATTAAAGGCTTTAATGGTGATGACCAGCTTCTTGGAAATGCAGGGAATGACCGCCTTGAAGGCAGTAATGGTGCAGACACCTTAAATGGTGGTGCCGGTAATGACCTGCTTATAGGTGGCCGGGGCAATGATACTTATGTAATCAATACCGGAGGTGGTCAGGATGTCATTGTTAATGCCGGAGGAGGTTCAGACACGCTCCACTTTGATGGCATAGATTTCAACCAGGTTTCCAGTGGCCTGATGCGTAGCGGTAACGATTTTATCCTGCGGATCAGCGGTGGAACGGATCAGGTAACCTTTAAAGACTGGTTCCTTGGTGGAGACAATGTAGTTGATACTATTACGTTTGCTTCAGGTGGTCAGTTATCAGCAGCCCAGATATTCGGTGCTTTTGGAGCCAGTAACCCTGAACCAGCCGGTTCACCGGACTACCAGAATCTTCCAGATGAGCGATCATTCGGAACTATTCTGTCAGGTTCTGCTGGAGATCAGGTTATTCTGGGATCGTCGGACGCTGATTGGCTGGATGGTGGTGCTGGAAATGATCAATTGTATGGTAATGCTGGTAGTGATTACCTGATGGGTGGTGATGGTAACGATACCTATCATTTTGCAGCCAACGGCGGCTCAGACACTATCAACAACCTGTCCAATACGCCTGCTGATACTGATGTGCTGCAGCTGTCTGGTATTGAAGAAGAAAATCTTTGGTTTACCCGTGAAGGTGACAACCTGCTGATTGATGTTATTGGCTCTGATGATCAGATCACTGTGCAGGACTGGTACAGCAACGATGCCCAGAAGTTGGATCAGATACGAACCAGCGATGCAGTACTCCTGGCAAACAAGATGGATAACCTTGTAAATGCCATGGCTGGTTTTGATGCTCCTCCTCCTGGAAATGCACAGCTTCCCGATGATACCCGTACACAGGTAAATCCTGTTATTGCGGCTAATTGGCAGGCTGTTTAAGCCATCAAAGATGGGTAGGTGTGAAAGCCTACCTATTCAGTTTTGAATGATGGCCTGTGAAGGAAACTTTGCAGGCTTTTCATATTAACTGGAGGAGTAACTCATGCTACAAAAAGAAGTCTATGAAAAACATTATTTCTTTAAAATTCATTCATTTGCGTTACTTTTTTGACGTAAAAGCAATTTTGCAGGCCGAGGCCCGGATAGATATCAATATTTTTAATTGGTGTAGTTCATTGGTGTATATACCAATTTTATAAACGGTATCTATCCTTACAGCTGCAAAGGAAGTCATTTTTAAGGTATATATTTAACTAATACTAAGGGCACCAGGCCCCGAAACAATCGCTATCGACTTCGGCAATCACTCAATGGATGGATACAGATTACGTATTTACCGCAATTGAATAATTGATCCATGTCAACAAAACCGAGTTAGCAATAAGAATGAAGCCAATGTTATTTGAACCAAAAACGGCAGAAGCCATAGCAGCATTTACCCTTTCGGACCATCAACAGGTATTCCTCCGGGATGTTGATGTGTTTCTGGATTACCTGGTAAAAAATCCGGTCCCAGTCTCGAAAAGCAAGAACCTGCCTCCGGTTAAATGGGCTGAGCCACTGAACAGTCTGCTCTCCAGCCCCGAAGTGCTGACCTTGAAACGACCAATGACCACTAATTATGCCCGGCTAATGGGGCTATTATTGCTGAGTCGCAGTTCGGGGCTGGCCGCCCTTCGGCCAGATAGCAGGGGAAATACAGTACTTCATATCAATGAGGCGCTTTACCAGCAGTGGCAGGGCATGAATGGTGCTGAACGATATTTTTCCCTGCTGGAAGCGTGGATTAATCGAGGTTATGCCATGAGCGTCGGGGAGCGAATCAATACTATTGATAACCGCTTTCTGCCCGGGTTTATGATGAGGTACGGCGACACCGATCTATGGCAAGGCAAAGCGGCCAGGGATCCGGGCTTCTGGTTACGCAGGGGGAAGGCGTTCAACCTGACCATTCTCAAAATGGCCGGGATGGCTGAATTCCAGCTTGAGGATAGTAACCGGGAAATCCATTTCCTGAAATTAACGCCCTGGGGGCAGTTGTTTTTAAACGCCTGTCGGCAAGGGTTTATCGACTCGCTGAAAGAGGATGAATATGAAGACGACTATGAACACATCAATCTGCTGCCCGCGATAAAAGCAATTCGGCCAGATGTTCAAAAAAACCTGGAACTACCGGAGCCGATGATTGCTGCCAGTTATGTCCTGTCCGTTGCTTTGGGGAGTCAGTGCACCCGTACACTGAAAGTATCCGCTGACCACCTGCTTGAAGATCTGGCAGAAGCCATCCTTGACACCTTTGACTTTGATTGTGACCACCTTTATCACTTTCAGTATCTGAGCCCATTTGGTGCCGACCGGATGATTGGTCATCCTGCAGTAGATTTCTGCGATGCCTGTGTGACTGAAACCCGGCTGCGTCAACTTGAGCCGGTACCCGGAATGAAAATCACCTTTGTCTTTGATTATGGTGATAACTGGGAGTTTGACATCGTGGTCATGCACGGCAGTGAAGAGAGTACGTCTGATATCCAGGTGATCGAACGTAAAGGTGAAGCGCCGGAGCAGTATCCGGAATATGAGGATTTTTATTGATCAATATTTAACCAATTATTCTCACCCCGCCTGTCTGAAAGGCTGCCTTTATCCCCTAACGGTTTATCCACAATCTTTTCCACACAAATTCCGGATAACTGAAACAGGGGATAATAATTCGACAGGTAGCTACTGCAAAGGGTTATAACGAACTACTGACAATATAAACACAACCTGCCAACAACTTATCCACAGACTTATTCTGGAAAAAGTGAGGGCGTGTCTTACATTTGATTCTGGTGTCGGCGAACAATGATCGGGAGGCGATAGTGAAAATCCCCCAGGCTATAAAGAACAATGTTGCGAATATTATTGACAGGTTTAACAAGGAGAATGGTTGTCAGTACCAGGAAAGATACCGGGGAGAATATCTGTATCTCGATAAAATTGACACCCATGGACCGGGACAGGTTTGCCGGTTGAAGTTCAACGGCGGAGAAGATAACTGGTCTTTTGCGATTTATAAATACTCCTCTGCACGATACGACAGTAAGGAAATATTCTTTCCCGGTGAAGAGTACGTGAATGGCACAGTAGAAGGTGCATTAAAGGCGGGACTGCTGGCGTACCCACCTTATTAATCAGGGATATGGTGTCGGGTTTTCATGCGGGAAGCCACCAATCCTATCGTCTCATGTCTAATTCTCAGTAATCCATAATCCGCACCCGGCCAATGGTCTCAATATCCGGCGTACGGGTATTGGTCTGGTCCAGCCCTTATAAATGAGCAGAAAGCTGCAGAACTGTTTTTTACCATTCTCTTTCTGGGTGGCACTGTTAAAGACCGTTTTCTCATTGGCAAGCAGGGTGACAGTGTCGCCCATTCGGAATGGTCGTACTGACTGGTACATTTTTTTGCTGAACCGGACTTTGATCAGTTCGCCTTCTCTATTTCTGATTTGCAGCTTGCCTGCGCTGCTGATCAGCTCCACCACCCCTTCTGTTTTCACTGTTTGACTGAATGGCCTTTGCAACCATAATGAAACCATTACGGTTCCCCGGAGATTACACCAACGCCAGCACTTACAGTTAAAAATATACCTGAAACACTCGATTTTTATTACAAAATCCGGGTATCTGTATACATAACCCACATCATGAAGCGTGCTTGAATGACCTGTCAGCTATCAGGTTTTTCTAAATCTTGCATCAGATACCCTATCTCTTCAGTCTTTTCGGTAAATACAGTATAAGCATCAGAAAGCCCCTGATTATAAAAATACGAGCCGATTTCCCTGGCAAAGAAATCAATCACGAATTCAGCATCAAAGCCACCAATTTCCTGTCCTAACTCATCGTTAAAATAGTCTTTTATTTTGCTGACGAGTCGCTCCTTTTGATCGGTTGTAAATTTTATTTCATTCATACGGCTACCATTTTGTCAGTCAGCTTAACATAGATGACGAAATCACAATGATTATTAAAGGTAGTATGATCAAAGATTGGCTGCCATTTTTGTACTTGATATTTCTATGCTGGGTTAAGCCGAGTTCTTACTCAAGTTCTTTGCAACACACATATTTTTGATTTCTAATGCTTTGAAATTGTCTGGCAAACATACATGAGCACAGGATTAGGAAAAAACTGATCAGGCAAAAAATCAGGATAACAATACCTAATGAATTTTCATTTATATCTTACCCCCGTTTCTTGTTTTGCGGTGACAGCTTTAAATGAACTTTGCTTTTTCCAGTTTTAAATAATGCCGGATGCTGTGGGGAGGGCTGGAGAAAGGCCAGCCCTTACCCGATTCAGGTGAGTTTTTACCGACGAGTTTGATCTATTTTTTCGGCCATCCATGTTTTGATAATTGCCTGGCGAGCAACACCAAGTCTAGCGGCTTCTTTGTCAAGGGCATTAATCATCCAGACTGGGAAGTCTATATTGATACGTTTTGTATCAAGATCGGGACGATGGCCTTTTTCCCATTCAACGACAGCATCAATTAAATCACTACCTTCATCAAAGGCTTTATCGAAATCTTCAGTTTTCATAGTACATAATCTCCTTTGTTCTGGAACGACGAACTGAAATAATTCTGATGTTGTTTCCTCGAAGTGTGTAAACTGCTGTCCAATGCTTTCCTTTATACACTGCAACCATCAGGTATCGTTTTTCACCCTCAACACTTGCTGGAAAAACGATCTTTGACTCATCATTCCAGAGATTTTGGGCTTCATTGAAATCAATTTCATGTTTGTCGAAATTTATCATGCTTTTGTTAGGATCATATTCAAACACGTCTAATAGATACCTTATCGATACCTTCAAGATGTGTATTATATACTATTTTGCGGGTATAGTGCGCATTCCGGAGCATTCGGCTCCCCATTCCACTAACATCCGGCCACTGATTCCGGAAGTATCTGGCCACCCATTCCGGAAACATTCGGCCACCCCTCATCGGAGCGCAGCGACGCATCGGTTTGCAGCTTAAGACGTAGGTTCGGACTTCGCCAGTTTTGCTTGTTTTTTGCGCAGTGACTCACCCTTTAAAGGGACGCGGTGGGCGTTATGAGTCAGCCGGTCCAGAATCGCATCTGCCAGTGCCGGATCACCGATCAGTTCATGCCAGTGATCAACGGGCATCTGGCTGGTAATCAGCGTGCTCTTGAGGTTGTGCCGGTCTTCAAACAGCTCCAGCAAGTCTCGCCTCTGACTCTCGTTTAAGGGAGGGGCTTCCGGCATGATGCTGCTGGAATGCAACGGCAAAGACAGAAACTGTTGCCCGTTGAATACTTTATGGTGACCTTCACCTTACCAGTGCAACTGCGGGCTCTGGCTTGGCAATATCAACGACAGGTGTACGATTTACTGTTCAGAACAGCGGCTGATACCCTGAAACAGTTTGGAGCCAATAGCAAAAAACTGAATGCAGACCTGGGAATGACCGGTGTCCTGCACACCCACAGCCGACGGCTGGATTACCATCCCCATATACATTTTGTAGTGCCCGGTGGCGGCATCAATACCCGACGAAAAGAGTGGCGCAAACTCACAGGTCACTATCTTTTCAATGGCAAGAACCTGGCCATAGTCTTTCGAGCCAGACTCCTTCGCACCCTGGCCGAACAGGGACTACTATCACTAAGCCTGAAAACAAGGCTACCCAAAGAGTGGGTCGTCAATTGCAAACGGGTGGGCAAAGGATTACCAGCACTTGAATATCTATCCCGGTATCTGTACCGGGGCGTGATCAGCGACAACAACATCCTGGCCAGCAAACAAGGAAAGGTGACCTTCTCTTACCTCAACAGTGAAACCGGCAAAAAAGAGACGCGAACCCTGCCAGGAGAAGACTTCCTGTGGCTGGTACTGAAACATGTATTACCCAGGCGATTTCGACGATTGCGGGATTATGGATTTTTACACAGCAACGCAAAAAAACAATTATCACTGGTGCAACTGGTTTTTACACGTCATGGTCAAAGCAGTAGAACCCGTGATTCGTCCGCAATTCAAATGCAGGCATTGCGGCGCAGCGATGAAGCACATTGCGTTCAGCTTCCTGAAACCGACCTGAGTTGCCACAGCAACAAATACCGCCATTCACAAACAGGGAGAAGATGTAAGCTCAGCCAGACAGATATGACATACCCCAGACTACCGTAATGCAGTGGTCGGGAGACACTCATCCTGAATAAATAGTGTTCTGAAAAAACGCTCTGATTCAAGATCCGCCAGAAAAGTAAACTTCAATAGACCTTCCTCACCAGAATTCAACCCGGGCTTGTGCAACAACAGGATAAGATTGCGGCTGGGCGCAATCTATCCTTATTCGTTATGTTTGCTATTCTGCCCAGGAAGTATCGGTCATGCGAGGATCGTCGATCCGCTGGCCGAAGCAGTTGTAGTGATCTTCCTTGACTTGTTTGAAGACAAAGGGCTCGAACAGCATTCGGTAGGCTTTTGTTTTAGTGCCGGTCGCATCTTGCCGGAACATGCTTTCGATGAACTGTTCCTGTTCAAGTTTTTTCAAGCATTCACTGACTCGGTGTCGGGTTATGCCAACCATATCACCAAGGATTTTCTGACTGGGCCAGCACTCACCTTCACTGTTGGCAAATGTGGCCAAAACAATCAGCAGCAGCCGTTGAGTGGGCAGTAGGCTTGCCATCTCATCGGTATGAATTTTCACCCTCAACAATCTCATCACTCCGATTGTGTACGCGAACGAAATCATGGCTATACTATCCCCTGAGCCATTACTCGCTGAGTGACGGCTCGTTGATTCGAGAGAAACCCGGTTAGGAGTGCCACCTCCGTCTGAGCCGGGTTTTTTCTTGCGTGTCAGAAACATAGACTCTGTTAAAAAATAGGCAAGAAAAAAGGGGGTCGTGTACACGATAGGCCTGTTCGATATGAACTGGCAAAATAATCGAGGTCTCGACACAAACAAGATTAAAGAACAGTATCAAAGAACAAGTTGCGCAATGCGGCCTGCGTCGGTGAACATAATCGGGATAGGGCAGAGTCTCACAACTCTCTGACGACTCACCGTACCTGGCGACAGAATCTTTAACCA
>NZ_JBLYNS010000032.1:0-39348 GCF_049310205.1 Endozoicomonas sp. ALC013
CTGCTTCCGGATCAGGAGCCAATGGCGGCACGCAAGCAGTGGCTCCAGGGGCATCTGAAAACCGCTGGTGAACTGGTGCTGGATGCCGGTGCTGTCCGGGTACTGAAGGAGCAGGGTAAAAGCCTGTTGCCGGTAGGGGTAAAGGCGCTGAGAGGCCGCTTCCAGCGTGGTGAGATGGTTACCTGCCTGGATGAAAACGGCAATGAAGTGGCTCGTGGGTTGATCAATTACGGTGCCAGTGAAGCGGAACGCATTATTGGCAAGCCCAGTCATCAGATTAAGGCGTTACTTGGCTATCAGCGAGAGCCTGAGTTGCTGCATCGGGATAATATGGTGCTTGCGTCTTGATCGTATAGATACAAAAAAACCGGCAAAGGCCGGTTTTTTTGTATCCTGACAACGCGCAGTGGTTGTCTGTCTCAGCGAGGCTCAGGCAGTTGCCAGGGCCTTGATCTGAGCGTTCAGACGGCTCTTGTGACGAGCAGCCTTGTTCTTGTGGATGATGCCCTTGTCGGCCATGCGGTCGATCACAGGTACCGCTGCAGTGAAGGCAGCTTTAGCGGCTTCAACGTCTCTGGTGTCGATCGCCTTGATCACCTTCTTGATAGAAGTGCGAACCATGGAACGCAGGCTGGCGTTGTGCTGACGACGGTTTTCAGCCTGACGGGCGCGCTTGCGTGCAGAAGGAGAGTTTGCCATTTCGGTGCTCCTGGAAATTCAATTTCGTTCGGGTTGTCTCAGGGCGGCTTTGGGGCACCCTGCATGGAATAGGTTGTTTGCCGCAGTTACTGGCAATGGCCCGGGTAAGACATTGTCAGCCCATATCCCACTTTCATTTAGCTCAGGGCTGTATCCAGCTCAGGGCTATACCTGGCTCAAGGCTGTATCTGGCTCAAGGCTATTTAGCCGCCGAACTATGCCGACTCAGGCCGGTCTTGTCAATACGGCATACTGCCTGCAGGGCTTTAAATCTACCGGACTGTGGTGTTTTTTGACGGTCCGGGAGGTGACACTGTTTTTGGGCAAAACCGGCGATTTTCACAATATATGTGGCAATCGCAATTACCTTGGATATGATTGGCTGTTTATTCTTATGCTTTTACATTCAATTGCACCATGAGTGATTCCGATAACAGCCCGCCAGCCAATCAGCCTGAACCGAAAAAATCCGGATTGCTGAGATCCAGCCTGGTGGTGGGGATAATGACCATGCTTTCCCGGGTACTGGGTCTGGCCAGGGATGTGGTGGTTGCTGGCTACTTTGGTTCGACAGCCTCAGCGGATGCCTTTTTTGTGGCGTTCAAAATCCCGAATTTTCTTCGTCGCCTGTTTGCTGAAGGGGCGTTTTCTCAGGCTTTTGTGCCGGTGCTGTCGGAATATCGTTCTAAACGAAGCTTTGACGATGTGCGCGAACTGGTCAGTCGCGTAAGTGGAACCCTGGCGGGGATATTGCTGCTGGTGACGGTTGTGGGTGTTCTGGCGGCTCCGATATTGATCCGGCTGTTTGCGCCTGGCTTTATCAATGAACCGGCAAAACTGGCGCTTGCCGGTGACATGCTGCGGATCACCTTTCCCTACCTGCTGTTGATTTCACTAACAGCTCTGTCGGGCTCAATCCTGAATACCTATGGACGCTTTGCGGTACCGGCATTTACTCCCGTGTTGCTGAATCTGAGTTTGATTGGTTCAACACTTCTGCTAACACCCTATTTTGATCAGCCGGTGATGGCACTGGCCTGGGGCGTAGCGATTGCGGGCATTTCCCAGCTGTTACTGCAGATGCCCTTTCTTTTGCAGATTCGCCTTCTGCCCATGCCCAAATGGGGCGTTCAGCATGAGGGCAGCCGTAGAATCATGACACTGATGGTGCCGGCGCTGTTTGGGGTTTCTGTCAGTCAGATCAACCTGCTGCTGGATACGGTGCTGGCCTCTTTCCTGCAAACCGGCAGTGTCTCCTGGCTGTATTACTCTGACCGCTTATCCGAGCTGCCACTGGGCGTGTTTGGTATCGCCATTGCCACGGTGATTCTGCCCAGCCTCTCCACCAAACACGCAGAAGCAGACGGTGGGCATTTCTCCAGAACACTGGATTGGGCTATTCGTCTGGTACTGCTGATTGGTGTGCCGGCGGCCGTTGCGCTGTTCATTCTGGCCGGGCCATTAATCGCGACCCTGTTTGACTATGGCGAGATGACGGACCGTGATGTGTTGATGTCCGC
The DNA here is from genome assembly GCF_049310205.1 of Endozoicomonas sp. ALC013. NCBI lineage: Bacteria > Pseudomonadati > Pseudomonadota > Gammaproteobacteria > Oceanospirillales > Endozoicomonadaceae > Endozoicomonas > Endozoicomonas sp. ALC013. The sequence goes on from NZ_JBLYNS010000032.1 coordinate 2,220, forward strand.
CATGAGTTTGCAGGCCTACTCCCTTGGTTTGATTGCTTTTATGTTGATCAAAGTGCTGGCACCGGGTTATTTTGCCCGCCAGGACACCAAAACACCGGTAAAAATTGCCATTATCGCGATGGTTGCGAATATGGTGTTTAACCTGATTCTGGTATTCCCCCTGCAACATGCCGGGCTGGCACTGGCCACAACTCTGTCGGCTTTTCTGAATGCGGGCTTGCTGTATCGTGGTTTGCAACGGTCCGGGGTTTATCAGCCTGCCAGTGGCTGGCTGGTTTATTTCGCCCGGCTGGTGGTTGCTAACCTGGCGATGGCGGCAACGCTGATCTGGCTGGCCAAAGATATTGAACAATGGCTGGCCTGGTCACTATGGGAGCGAGTATCCCAGACTGGCCTGCTGGTCCTGTCCGGATTGGCGGTTTACATCGGTGTGCTTTTACTCAGTGGTGTCAGGCCCGGGCAATTCAGGCATTAACTGTTTTTCCATAATTTTCCCGGCTGCTTTTCCCTACTCAGTGACCCTTGGAACCTGCTGGGGTATACTGCCCGGCTTCATCGTCAACATTTTTTCAACAATGGTTGAATACAGGAAGTAAGGGAGTCCGAGCCCCTCCATGCAGTTGATCCGCGGGTTGCACAATATCAGGCCAGAACATCAGAGATGCGTGGCCACCATCGGTAATTTTGATGGTGTGCATGTGGGCCACAGAACCATTCTTGAGGCCCTGAAACAACAGGCGTTTGAGCTGGACGCCAGGGTATGCGTTATCACCTTTGAGCCCCAGCCCAGAGAGTATTTTCAGGTGGATGCTGCACCCGCGAGGCTGTCCAGCCTGCGGGAGAAGCTGGCGCTACTGGCGGAAAATCATGTGGATCAGGTACTCTGTCTGCCGTTCAATGACCGGCTGCGCAGCCTCAGTGCTGATGATTTTGTCTTCCGGGCGCTGGTTGAAGGTCTGGATATTCGCTACCTGATTGTGGGTGATGACTTTCGCTACGGCTGTGACCGCAAAGGCGATTTTACCCATCTGGAACTGATGGGTGAGCGCTACGGTTTTGAAGTCTGTGATACCCAGACCGTATTGATGCAGCAGGGGCGTATCAGCAGTACCCGCATTCGTGATGCGCTGGCGGAAAATAAGTTTGCCGAAGCGGAACATATGCTGGGCAGACCATTTACCATGATTGGCCGGGTAGTAAAGGGGCAGCAGTTGGGCAGAACCCTGGGCTTCCCCACGGCGAACATCAGGGTATGTCGTCGACGTCTGCCTTTGCGGGGCGTGTTTGCTGTTCGTACACTGGTGGATGGCCATCGTTTTAATGCGGTTGCCAACCTGGGCGTCAGGCCATCGGTATCCGGCGTTAAACCGCTGCTTGAAGTCCATATGCTCGACTTCAAGGGAGATCTGTATGATCAGACCCTGCGGGTAGAGTTTGTTGAAAAGATCAGGGATGAACAGAAATTTGAATCGCTTGAAGCCTTGCGGGCAGCGATTGCCAATGATATTGAAACAGCCCGCAAGCTTTTTTAAATAACCCGCAAGCTTTTTAAATAAATAGCTGTGATGAATAGTCCGTAGAGGTTCCGGTAAACAACTATGTCCGACTACAAGCATACATTGAATTTGCCGCAGACCGATTTTCCGATGCGCGGCAACTTGGCCCAGCGTGAGCCACAAATGCTCAAGCGCTGGTATGACATGGATCTCTACGAAGAAATTCGCAAGATCAGCCAGGGACGGGAAAAGTTTATTCTCCATGATGGCCCTCCCTATGCCAATGGTGATATCCACATCGGCCATGCCGTTAACAAGATCCTGAAGGATATTATCGTTAAAGCCAAAACACTTGATGGCTATGATGCCCCTTACGTTCCCGGCTGGGATTGCCATGGTCTGCCGATTGAGCATAAGGTCGAAGGTATGCTCGGCAAGGCCGGGGATAAAGTGGATTTCAAAACCTTCCGCAAAAAGTGCCGTGAATACGCCGCCAAGCAGGTGGATGGCCAGCGTGAAGACTTCAAGCGCATGGGGGTGTTTGGCGACTGGGATAAGCCATACCTGACCATGAATTTCCAGACTGAAGCTGACATCATCCGTTCTCTGGGCAAAATTGCTGCCAATGGTCATCTGGTTAAAGGCTATAAGCCGGTTTACTGGAGTGTTGTCGGTGGCTCTGCCCTGGCGGAAGCAGAAGTTGAGTATCAGGATAAAACCTCTACCCAGATTGACGTGCGTTATGCAGCGCTTGATGAAGCTGATCTATTAAGTGCGTTTACTTTTGAATCCCCAAAAGGGCAGGGTGAAGGTGAGGTAGCCGTCGTTATCTGGACGACAACACCATGGACTCTGCCATCCTCCCAGGCGGTCAGCATGGGCGGCGATCTGGATTACGCCCTGGTGCAGTGCCAGGTGAATGGTGAACCTGCCCGTCTGGTTCTGGCTGAAGCCCTGGTGGCCAGTGCCATGCAGCGTTATGGCATTGAAGACTGCACGATCATTGCCCGGGCAAAGGGCGCAGCGTTTGAACACAAGAAAGTTGCCCATCCATTCTATGACCGGGAACTGCCGCTGATACTGGGTGACCACGTCACCATTGACGCAGGTACCGGTAATGTTCATACGGCACCTGACCACGGTGTTGATGACTTTAATGTGGGGCGTCAATACGGCATCGGTACCCTGAACTATCTGGACGACAGTGGTTATTACCGTGCCAACGTAGAACTGTTTGCCGGTGAGCACGTTTACAAGGTTGACCCGAAAGTGGTTGAGGTTCTGGTTGAGAAAGGCCGACTGCTGGCTCAGGAGAAATTGACGCACAGCTACCCTCACTGCTGGCGTACCAAAACACCACTGATTTTCCGTGCCACGCCCCAGTGGTTTATCAGCATGACCAAAGAACACCTGCTGGATACCGCCATGGATTCCCTGAAAGGTGTCGTGTTTACCCCTGAGTGGGGCCGTAACCGGATGGAAGCCATGCTGGGCCAGAGCCCGGACTGGTGTATCTCCCGTCAGCGTACCTGGGGTGTGCCGATTGCGCTGTTTATCCACAAAGAGACCGAAGAGCTGCATCCGGAAACTCAGGCACTGATTGAACAAGTCGCACTGAAAGTTGAACAGGAGGGGATGGACGCCTGGTTTGATCTGGAACCTGCGGATATGCTTTGCGCTGAAGATGCTGAGCACTATGTGAAAGTGACCGATACGCTGGATGTCTGGTTTGATTCCGGTGTTACTCACTATTCGGTGATCGAGCGACGTGATGGGCTGCAATTCCCCGCAGACCTCTATCTGGAGGGTTCTGACCAGCACCGTGGCTGGTTCCAGTCGTCCCTGAAAACCAGTATTGCCATGCATGGCGTGCCGCCCTACAAAGGCCTGCTGACCCATGGCTTTACCGTGGATGCCAATGGCCGGAAGATGTCCAAGTCGCTGGGTAATGTGATTGCTCCCCAGAAGGTCTTCAAGTCTCTGGGGGCGGATATTCTGCGTCTCTGGGTCTCTGCCACAGACTACACCTCAGAAATGACCGTTTCTGATGATATCCTCAAGCGCACGGCAGACAGCTATCGTCGTATTCGTAATACCGCACGCTTCCTGTTGTCCAACCTGACCGGTTTCAACCCAGAAACCGATGCGGTTGCCTGGGAGGATATGCTGTCACTGGATAAGTGGGCTGTGGATCGTACCCTGAGACTGCAAAATGAAGTGGTGGATGCGTACAACAGCTACAACTTCCTTTCGGTCTACCAGAAAGTTCACAATTTCTGCTCACTGGATCTGGGTGGTTTCTATCTGGATATCATCAAGGACCGTCAGTACACCACTGCACAGGACAGTCTGGCCCGTCGCAGCTGTCAAACGGCGATGTACCGTATCATCGAGGCCTTTGTCCGCTGGATGGCACCCATCACCAGCTTTACCGCCGACGAAATCTGGGAAGCGATGCCCGGGCAGCCTGGTGCATCGGTTTTCCTGGAAACCTGGTACGAGGGGCTGAACAGTCTGGAAGGTGATGAACTTGGCCGTGAGTTCTGGAATACGATTCTGGACGTGAAGACGGCAGTGAACAAAGCCCTCGAAGATGCCCGTGTGGCTGGAACCATCGGTGGCTCTCTGGAAGCGGAAGTGACTCTGTTTGCCGATGAGGCGCTGACAGAAAAACTGAACCGTCTGGGTAATGAGTTGCGGTTTGTGCTGATTACCTCTGCAGCTACCGTTAAGCCTCTGGCTGATGCGGGTGATGCTGCGGCAACTGAACTGGCAGGACTCAAAGTGCTGGTTGAGAAGGCCGGACACAAGAAGTGCGAGCGTTGCTGGCATCGCCGTGAAGATGTTGGCACCATTGCCGAACATCCGGAGCTTTGCGGCCGCTGTGTTGCAAACGTAGAAGGCAGTGGCGAACAGCGGCAATTTGCCTGATTTTCGTTTTTGCCATAAAAAATACCCGGTCAGCACCGGGTATTTTTTTGGACAGTAGTCTACTTTATGACCTGTTGTTCAACGCTGGGGTGTTGTAACTTGTTAAATTCTTATGGATTTCGGTAATTCGCACTATCCCCCGGCGGTTCAAGACACTTAGTATTGACAGGACTCACTGAATAATATGGACTTTTTAGCAGGAACCGGCCATGCAGAGTAATACTTCAGGAAAGCTTCACTGGCTCTGGCTCAGTGCCATCGTGTTCGGCTTTGACCAACTGGTAAAATGGTGGGTTATTGAGGAGTTTTCCCTTTACCAGCAATTACCGGTATTGCCCTTCTTTTCCCTGACCCTTGCTTACAATACCGGGGCTGCTTTCAGTTTTCTCAGTGATGCGTCCGGTTGGCAGCGCTGGTTTCTCAGTGGTGTCGCTATTATTGTCAGCATCATGCTGGTGGGGTGGTTGAAGCAGCTTCGCTCAGGAGAAAACTGGCAGGCCTGCTCTCTGTCATTAATACTGGGCGGTGCGTTGGGGAATTTGATTGATCGGTTGTTGCATGGGCATGTCACCGACTTTCTGTTGTTTTACTACAAAAACTGTTATTTTCCGGCATTCAATCTGGCGGATACAGCCATTACGGTGGGGGCCGCCATGTTGATTCTGGATATGTTCCGGAGTAATCCTTCGGTGGAAAGTAGCAGCAACGATAAATAGAAGAGCAGGAGCGAGTCACGGTGTCAGCAGTAATTGAGGAAGGCAGCAAGGTCACTCTGCATTTTTCCCTGAAGCTGGATGATGGGAGTGTGGTGGACAGCACACCAGCGGAGAAACCGGCATCCCTGATCATCGGTGATGGTAATCTCCCGGAAGGATTTGAAGAAACGCTGTATGGCCTGGCGTCAGGTGAAGACCGGGTGTCCCGGATTCCTCCGGAAAAAGCGTTTGGTATGCCGAATCCCAATAATCTCCAGCGTATCCCCAGGGGCAGTTTTGCCAGTGGGGTTGAGCTGGAGGAAGGGCTGGTGATGTCCTTTTCTGACGCGGCCAACAGTGAGCTTCCCGGCGTGGTCAGAAATTTTGATGATGAAATGGTTGAAGTTGACTTCAATCACCCTCTGGCAGGTCGGCACCTGACCTTTGAGGTACAGATTCTGGATGTAGAGACGCCTTGAGCGATAACCAGAGCCATAAAGCAGTGACAGAAAAGGTTGGTGACTCCCCTATGAAAATCAAACTGGCTAATCCCCGTGGCTTTTGTGCAGGTGTGGACCGTGCCATTGAGATCGTCAACCGGGCGCTTGATGTTTTCGGTCCTCCTATTTATGTCCGTCATGAGGTGGTCCACAACAAGTTTGTGGTGGAAAACCTGAAAGAGCGTGGGGCAATCTTTGTCGATGAGCTGGATCAGGTACCGGATGACGTCATCGTTATTTTCAGTGCCCACGGTGTTTCTCGGGCTGTAGAGGATGAGGCGCAACGTCGGGGCCTGAAAGTGTTTGATGCCTCCTGCCCGCTGGTAAAAAAAGTTCACATGGAAGTGGTGCGCTATTCCCGGGATGGTATGGAGTGTGTACTGATTGGTCACCATGGGCACCCTGAAGTGGAAGGCACCATGGGGCAGTACGACTCACGAAACGGTGGTGCTATGTATCTGGTTGAGAACGAAGACGATGTTCGTGCTCTTGAGGTAGCAGATCCTGCCAGACTGGCCTATGTCACCCAGACAACCCTTTCCATGGATGACACTGCCAAAGTGATTGAAGCCCTGCGTCTCAAGTTCCCTGAGATACACGGACCAAGGAAAGACGATATTTGCTATGCCACGCAGAACCGGCAGGATGCGGTAAAAATTCTGGCGGGACAGTGTGACCTGGTGTTGGTGGTCGGCTCAGTGAACAGCTCAAACTCCAACCGACTGCGTGAACTGGCCGAGCGCTCGGGCGCTGAAGCACATCTGGTGGATAATGCCGACGATGTCAAACCGGGATGGCTGGTTGACAAAGCATCCATTGGTATCACAGCAGGCGCTTCGGCACCGGATATTCTGGTTCAGGGCGTTATCACGCGGTTAAAAGAACTGGGTGCAGAATTACCGGAAGAGTTGGCTGGTAAAGAAGAGAATATTGTCTTTACCATGCCTAAAGAGCTGCGTTTGAAAGCGGTTTCTGATTAGCCTTTTTCTTAAACCGCGTTTGCATTTTTCCAGGATTCCAAGGAGCACGAGGGCCTATAATGATTAACGCAGAAAGAGAACCGGATCTGGAGTCAGCCAATCCTGAAAAAATGAACCAGTGGCTTGTATACTCGCCGAGAGCAAAAGCACATACGGCGATTGGAGGTCACAGGCCACCATAATCACTCATAAAACTAAGTACTTTTGTCCCCGGGAATCTCAGGGCATTCCGGGCTTTTTTGACCAACGGAAATAACCCTTGCATGGTCATACCAATGCACATCCGGGTTCATCCATGTAGCCTGAATTAAAGGAAATAATGTGTCATGCTCCGGTATTTCCTCCAGGTACGGTTCGACCTGGCTGAAAGAAAGGTACATAAAACGACCATAAGCATTATCACCCCCCTGAACCCGTTTATACGATATTTCTGCATCTACATTAATCAGACCGGCCTCAGTCATCATATCTGCCAGCAGATATCCCTGATCAAAGTCAACATGTTTTGACATTCTGCGATATACATTCACCACATAATCGGGAAGTTTCGTATTGATTTTGGCAAGCTGGCGGAACCGGTTTAAATTTTCAGCATCAACAAAGTCCTCAATGACCAGATACCCCCCCGGCTTCAGTGATCTGGCCAGTTTGGCGATGAGTGCATGATTGTCATTATGGGGCAGATGCATGACCACGAGTCGGATAAAAACCAGGTCAAACTTGTTGACGCCGGGATCGTAACTGGTGATGTCTTCATGAATAACTTCAATCTGAGGGGCAATTGCCGCCACTTCATCAAGAAAGTGATCATCAATATCCAGTGCGATGACTTTTCCGTTCTCTCCTGTAGATTCCGCGAGGAATTGACTCATTGACCCCAGGCCCGGACCTACCTCCAGGAAATGACCACCCGTCTTCATATAAGGTTTCAAACTGGCCTGGGACTGAGAATCAAGAATCTGTTGCATGGCTTCCAGTCGATGTCTACTCATACCCAACTTATTGGAAAATGCGTAATCCCCTTCTGGTACCATTGGTTTCTCAAATGCTTCAGATTCAGCATAAGAATACATAGACAATAAAACCAGGAAAATAAAAGTGAACCTTATAAAGATGTTTCCAGTTATTCTCATAGTTAACACCTGCAAGCAATGGGTGAGACCACAAGAATAGATGCCGAATATACTTTATCCACTTATATTTACAGATCAGTTTTCTAATATATTCGATCAGTGGTAATCAAACGCGATGAGCTGTTTGGCTTAATAAAATGACACTTCCGGTTTCCAGCAGTGCTTATGGGGCTTTTGGTGTCACAGTGAACCATTGGTCAAAGGAAAAAGCCATTAATAAGATAAACGTAACCACTTTATATCTGCAAGTTTAATAATGGAGTGACAAAGGCGGCTTTTTATCACCTGACATCCTCCTGGTGACAACTTTTGGTGACCAGGTAGCAAAATATTGGGTGAGACTGAGTGTCAGGGATTGGGCAATGAAGTACAAGGTTGAGCATTGTTTTTCAGCACATCATTCTGCCAGCTCTCATACAAGGTATGAGAGCAATTGCTGTTTTTTGCCCGGTCATCCTCCCCATCAATGGTTTAACCCTTCGAAAGCAATGGGGGTTTCTCTGATTGAGTTGCTGGTTTCTTTGTCCATTGCGGCTATTTTGATCGCAGCGTCTGCACCGAGCATGAAAACCCTTATCGTCAATAACCGGATCGATAATGTGGCTGATGAACTGTATGGCAGTTTGATGCTGGCCAGATCTGAGGCTGTCAAACGACAACGAACCGTTTCATTGTGTAGCACTGTGGATGACCTGACCTGCGATGAAAGTAACGCTGGCTGGCATCACGGCTGGCTTATTTTTACGGATGAACGTGATGATGGCCTGTTGAACGACAGTGATCAGGTTATTCGTCGTGTTGCAGGGCAGTCAGAGCTTATCTCAATCCTGTGGAATCGTGGTTACCGCCTTCGCTTCAATAGCCGTGGCCAGACCAGTCAGGCAGGCACTTTTCAGGTTTGTGACCAGGACAGTAACAGTGATGCCAAAGCAATTATCATCAGCATGACAGGCCGTCTCCGGACGGAGGAGCGGGGCGCATGCGGCTGAAGGATGTTCATAGCAAAAGCCCTGAGAAAAAGAACCGGGGCGCAGGGTTGATAGAAGTATTGATCAGCCTGCTGGTGATCACGATCGGCATTCTTGGTATGGCAGGGGTGCACAGCAGCAGTTTGCAGTATAACCAGTCAGCCTATGTGCAATCACAGGCTACCTTTTTAGCGACGGATATGCTGGATCGTATTCAGGCCAACAACAGCCTGGCCAGAAGCGGTAACAGTTATCATGCAGGTTTGAATGATCTTGAATACAGCCAATGCATTGACAGCGGCTACCCCGACAGCTGCGAAGCTGGAAGCTGTAGTCCTCAGGAAATGGCGGCCTACGATATTCTGCAATGGAAGTTTCAGCTGACCTGCCAGATTCCGGGAAGCAAGGGTTCAATTACCTACCAGGACAGTGAGGGTGTTCGAACGTATATCATTCGTCTCAGTTTCCCGGATATGGGCAACAGGGTCCCCCTGAGTGATGTGGTATTAAGGGGGATACTATGAAGCGGATTGAGAAAGGATTCTCACTGGTTGAAATGATGATTGCCCTGGTCCTTGGTCTGATTCTTTTTACCGGGGTTGGCCATCTGGTGCTGGCATCCAGCCGATCGTGGGTATTGCAGGATGAGCTGGCACGGGTTCAGGAAAATGGTCGGCTGGCCCTGGATATTCTGGGGCAAAGTATCAGTACTGCGGGATATACCGGCTGTCCTGCCCAGGCAAAGCTGGCGAATTTAGTCTATTCCAACAATGATAATCGTCAGTGGATGATGCATTTTGATAAAGGCGTTCTGGGCATTCCTGCCGGTAACAGTGTTGAGCAGCAGCTGGACAGCAATGCTATCTCGGAAGCCATTATTATTCACAGTGTTGATAGCAATCAGTCCACCCTGGTCAGTGGCCATAATACTGGCACTGCTTCGGCAACACTGGCACAAAGCCGTAGCCATGATGAAGGTGATCTTCTGGCGCTGATTTCATCAGACTGTGGGCAGGTTTCCATTTTCCGGGCAGGGGCGGCAACAACCAATAGTGTGGTGACGCATCCGGCAGCAGGCAGTAGCAGCCTTTACAACTGTATCAGTCAGTTACAGGGTAACTTCAGTTGTCATGGCAGTACTATTGGTTCCGGCAATATCAGTCACCAGGGATCACGAATGGCACCTTTGCAGTCTTATGCCTTCTATCTGAGGGAGAGCAATAACGTACCGACACTGTACCGAAAGCTGGCGGGTGAATACGCCAGTGGCAATAGCATCAATACAGAAGCGCTGGTTGAAGGCATTGAAGGGCTGAGTATTCGTTATGGGCTGGACAGTGATAATGACGGGGTTGTCAACCGGTATATGACCGCTGGTGAAGTAACACCTTACAGCGATGAGTGGCGGCAGATTATTACAGTCAAGCTTGAACTGCTGGTTCGGAGTTTCACTGAAGTGGCTCCGGAAGCTCAGGCCTATTTCTTTGCTGGCCAGCAAGTGCTGCCCGATGACCTATACGTTCGCCGGAGCTTTATGAAAACCATTAAGCTCAGGAATCGGGGGCTGTGATGGGAATCATTTTAACTGCCGCAGGCATCAGACAACATATTGAGTTTTTCAGGAGAAGCCGTTTATTGCATCCGGAAACAGGTGAGAGAGGAAGTATATTGCTGGTCAGCCTGGTGATGTTGCTGGTTATGACGGTTGCTGGTTTGACCTCTGTAAAAATGGCAACGCTTGAAGAGAAGATGAGTGGTAATTATCAGGATCAGCAGATGGCATTTTATGCGGCAGAGGCGGCGTTAAAAGAGGCGGAAAATTTTATTGCTGACAATGCGCTGGCCTTATCAGGCTTTGGCGTGAATTGTGACAATGGGTACTGTTTTGCCGGAAGCGATATTGACGATATTGGCAGCTGTGACCCAGGTGTTTCCGAGCCTTGGTTAACGGGTACCTTGTGGAGTGCGAGTGATCGGCACAGAGTGACGACAGTTACCATCAGCGGTATATCAGCCCGGGCCAAATACATTATTGAGTTTCGCTGCTATATCGCCAAAGAGGCATCAGGGCCTTTACCAGATCCGGCCAACCGTGGGGACTGGGCCAGGTTCTATCGGATTACCGCCCTGGCTAGGGGCGGTTCAGGCGATTCGCAGGTAATGCTTCAATCGTCGTATAAAAAAAGCAATTGATGTTGAGTTAGGGAATATTAACAGGGAAGTGGAGGTGATCATGGATCGATATACCTCACATGGTGTTACTTTCAGGCAGGTCGTGTTGTTCGGGCTGCTGGTGCTGTTGTCTTTTCGGGCCAATGCTGAAGCGGTTTCCAGTGATTATGCCGCAACGCCCCCCTTGATCAGTAATACATCAGAGCCACTGGTGATGCTGGTGATGTCCGTTGACCATGAACTGTTTAAAAAAGCGTACAGCGATTACACGGACCTTAATTCGGATGGACGACTGGATACCAGCTATGTGGACAGTTTTGACTATCTCGGGTATTTCGACAGTAACTGGTGCTATCAATACGCTTCCGGACGCTATTCTCCGGTAGCCCAGGCCACCGGTGATCACGGGCACTATTGCACCACCTCTCAGGCTCCCTGGAGTGGTAACTTTCTGAACTGGGCCACCATGACACGGATGGACATCCTCAGAACGGTGCTTTTTGGCGGAAAGCGATCCACGGATACCGATAATCAAACGATACTGGAACGGGCTTATATCCCCAGAGACGTGCATGCATTTGTCAAAATTTACAGAAGCAGTGATTCGGGCATTTCTACCAGGAATTTTACGCCCTATAACAACAGTGAGATCAGTCTCTGCAATGTTGCCGGTTCCGAAAATGGCACGCCTGAAGTCAGGGTTGCCAGGGAGGCCTGGCCGCGATGGGCTTCTACAGAAGTAAAGCAGTGCCAGTGGGGCGCACAGAACAGTCCTTCTACCAGTTACAGATTAACGACAAACGATGTTTATATTAACGCCTGTGTCACCGGTAAAGATGCCGCAAGTACCGATCGCTGTAAGCTGTACAGCACTGGCAAGAGCAAACCCATAGGCTTGCTTCAGCAGTATGGTGAGTCAGGGGATATTCGCTTTGGCTTAATCAGTGGCTCTTATGATAAAAATATTTCCGGTGGCGTATTGCGGCGAAATATCAGCAAAATTGCCGGAAACACTCAGAGTTCTGATGATGAAATAGAGCTTTCTTCCGGACGTTTTACCAGTGTTGAAGGGATTATTCATAACATCAATCAATTCAGGCTGGCGAAGTACAGTTTTTCCCAAAACAAATATACAGATTGTAATAGCTACGGCATTTCTGTCTCGGCGTTTAAATCCAGCAGAGGCACCTACTCTTCACGTCATTGCAGTATGTGGGGGAACCCTCTGGCGGAACTGTATCTGGAAGCGCTTCGTTACTTTGCCGGAGAAACTACGGCTACCAGTAGCTTCGACACCACCAATGACAGAGCCTTCGTCAGTAATCTGTCCAGAGAGAGCTGGGCGAATCCAATGTCAACAGATAATGCCTGTGCCAACTGCTCGATTATTGTTTTATCCACGGGATTGAACTCATTCGATACTGATCAGCTGTCCAGTAGCTCTGATCTTCCGGGAATGACCGGCACCAGCTCTGTTAATAGTAAAACGGATGAAGTCGGGGATCATGAGTATGGCGGCAGTTTTGCCGGTCATTATCTTGTGGGGGGGACGGGTAGTACACGTCAATGTACTGCTAAGTATTTGTCTGGTCTTTCCGATGCTGTGGGCCTGTGTCCGGAAATCCCTCAGCTGGAAGGTGGCTATCAAGTGTCCGGACTGGCTTTTCATGGCAACACAACAGACCTGCGAACAGATCTTGATGGCAATCAGAGAGTGAAAACCTATGCCATAGAGCTGGCCGAAACCATGCCCAGCTTTACGTTGAATGTGGATGGCAGGCTTTTTACTTTTCAGCCGACTTGCCAGACCAGTGCAAATTTTGGCAGTGGTAGCGGTAATTTTTCCGGTAGTGGCAGTGATTGCACGCTAACCGATGTAGTGGTGGAGAAACTGATACTGGACGGGACCGGGCAGGTGGTTGAGGGGGCTCTGCTGTTTACCTGGGAGGATTCTCTCTGGGGTAACGATTATGACTACGATGCCTCTTCCAGAATCAAGTTTTGTGTTGGCAGCCAATGCAACCAAACAGCAGACAGTACACTGAATACCACCGGGTTTAATGCCAATGAAGTCAGAGTGGCTGTGCAGGTGGATGGCGTATTTGCCGGTCTGAATATGCGTTTCTCTTATACCGTTACCGGGAGTTCAGGGCGTGATGGCCTGCAAACTGATTATGCCTACAAGGGAACAACCGCATTTAAGGTTACTGATTTTACCGCTTCCGGAGCGGCTGCTGGCGTGTTGCCCAAACCGCTGTTTCTTGCGGCAAAATACGGTGGCTTTATCGATCTTGATGGCGATGGCAGTCCCAATCATGATACTGATGGGGATGGCAGCCCTGATAGCGATGATCATCGTGAGTGGGACAATAGAAATAATGTGACGGGAGCCTTGGGCTCGGATGGCTTGCCGGATAACTATTTTTTCGCCAGAAATCCAGCCTTGCTTGCCAGTCAGTTGGGGCAGGTACTGGAGGATATTTCCAGTCGGGTCTCTTCGGCAACGAATGCGGCGCTGTTTGCCAATAGCTCTACAGGCACTGGCGCTATCTATCAGGCACTGTTTCAGCCAAGCCTTGATATCAATGGCAAGTCGGTGACCTGGGGCGGTATTCTCCATTCACTGTTTATCGATAGCAAAGGCTATATCCGGGAAGATGGCAACGGGAATGCCCAACTGGATGACTACCGCTCAGATAAAATCGTTGAACTGTTTTTTGATCCGAATGCCGGACAGACAATGGTTCAACGTTACACCTCTGACGATTTTGGTGTCACCAGGGTAGCCGATGGCCCGCTGAAATCACTCGCTTCACTTGAGACGATCTGGGATGCGCGGGAACAGCTGGCCTTATTGAGTAATCTGACCAATCAGAGAACCTATGATGCGCTCGCCTCCGGTGGCCGATATATGCTGACCTGGCTGGATATCAATAATAATCAGCAGGTGGATGATGACGAACAGCTGCCGTTTATGTCTTCAACCTTTACTGGACATGAAGGGTATCTGGGCGTTTCTGCCAGTGAAGTCGCTACTGTCGTTAACTATGTTCGGGGAGAAGAGCAGGCTGGCACCCGTTCCCGTACCATCGATTTTGATGAAGATGGTATTGATGAAGTCTGGCGCCTTGGGGATATCGTTCACTCAACACCCAGACTGGTGGCAGCACCCGATAGTCGTTACGACGCCTATTACAACGACAGCAGCTATCGAACCTTCCGCAATCAATACCTGAATCGGCGGCATGTGCTCTACGTCGGAGCCAACGATGGTTTGATTCATGCCTTTAATGGCGGGTTCTGGGAAGAGAGTTCCTACCGCTATGAGCGCACAGCCAGTCATGGTGAGGTACAGCATCCGCTGGGTTCAGAGCTTTGGAGTTACGCACCAATGAATCTGTTACCTCACCTTCGCTGGCTCACTGAGACCGATTACCCCCATGTTTATTACATGGATTCGGAACCGATGGTCTTCGATGCCAATATCTTCGCTGATGACAGCACTCATCCTGGTGGCTGGGGAACGGTTCTGGTGGTGGGTATGAGACTGGGAGGGGGCAATATTGATGTCACCATCGACAGTGAAAGTCGTACCATGCGCTCTGCCTGGGTGGTGTTGGATATCACTGATCCCGAGCAGCCCCCGGCGTTGCTGGCTGAAATTACCCATGCTGATCTGGGTTTTACTACCTCACAGCCTGCGCTGGTTAAACGGCGGAAAGCTGGTACGGATGTTAATGGCGAGACCGATTGGAGTAATCCGGTACAAAACGAATGGTACCTGGTGTTTGGCTCCGGGCCAGCAGGCAGCGGGTCTACTGCCCTGAGATCAGCCCTGGAGCAGGGAACGTCGGATCAGAATCTTCGCGTATTTGCTTATGATCTGAATAACAAGAATTTTGTTGCCGGTTTTGATCCCCTTGTGACCTCCTATTCCACGGCTTATGCAGGCGATATGGTGGCTGAAGACTGGGACCGGGATTACCAGGATGATGCCGTTTACTTTGGCACGGTTGAGACAGGAAGTATCGGTTTGAGTGGAAAACTGATGAGGCTGAGGCTGACATCAGCACTGGAAAACTCCAGCCTGAATGTGTTGATGGATGCCGGACAGCCGATTACGGCACCCCCCATGACCGTGACTGATGACAACAGCTTCTGGGTATACTCCGGAACAGGTCGGCTGCTGACCAATGGTGACAATCGCAGTACTGAGGCCAACTATTTCTACGGTGTTCAGGAACCGTTGAACAGCTCCAGGCAGTTTACCTATGCATCCGTCAGCCAGAGTAATCTGGTCAATGTGGGGGATGTGGTTGTATTTACCAATGGTGATGTCGTGCAGAAGTCAGACTCCTCCTATACGCCATTTACGGTAGGCTCCCGAACCATCAACAGTTTCGGTACCTTACAGGCGGTGGTCGCTGAGCAGGGGGGGTGGACGCTGCCTCTCAGTGTTGATGGCTCTGGCCCAGCCGGGCGAAGTGTGAACAGCGCTGCCAGGTTGTTCTCCCAAATCCTGTTTACTGAATACCGTCCACCTGCGGACAGTTGTTCCATTGATGGTACAAGCTCACTTTATGCTGTGCATTACCTGACCGGTACCGCATCGCCTGATGCCGTCCTGGGCAGTGTACCTGTGGATACTCTGGAGCTGGAGCGTTCCCTGAATAAGGTGAGTCTGGGGATCGGTTATGCTTCTTCACCGGTGGCCCATCAGGGGGAAGGAGGGAAACTGACTGCGGTGACCCAGGGGGCCGGTGGCAGTATTACTGCAAGAAACCTTGATTACAGTTTCAGCTCGGAAGGACGGCAGAGCTGGTGGCAGATTTTCAGCATTCCATGGATTGATTGATATGAATACAGATAAACCAGTGACAAATAGTCATGAAAAGGGGTTTTCATTACCCGAGCTGATTATTGTTGTCGCCATAATTGGTCTTCTGGCAGGTATCGTCTATCCCTCCTACAGCCAGTATATGTATGAAGTTCGACGCAGCGATGCCTGGGCCGCCCTGACCGGCGCTATGGCTGCCCAGGAGCGCTGGTACTCCGTTAACCATACCTATACAGACTCTATGGATATGCTCGGTGGAAGCAGTTCTCCCGAGGGTTATTACACCCTGAGCGTTGAAGCCGACAACTCCTCATTTACCCTGACAGCCACTGCGCTGGGCAATGGTGTCCAGGCTACGGACTCAGGTTGTACACAGTTTACTGTGGATCATTTAGGGGTTCTGACCCCGGAAGCGTGCTGGAAATAAACGGACGACTTCCAGTTTTTATCCTTGTTTTTGTACCGTCTATCGACTTCTGAACGTCGGTTTAACTCACACACCTAGATTTAAAGAAAGGCGTCCTCGACAGGGAAGTAGGTGGGTTTGTTATTTCTTCAAACATCGTTAAACCATAAATACAATCGTGGCTTCACGCTTGTAGAGATGATGATCACGATTGTCCTGATCGCCATCATGGTCAATCTGGTGATTCCCATCGGGCAGGTTGCTGAAGGGTTCAAGCTTGATTATGTGAATCAGCGGCTATATGCCAGTGCGGTTCTGGCCAGAAGCGAAGCGATCAAGCGTGCTGAAACCGTCAGCGTCTGTCGCTCTACAACTGGCAGTGGCTGTCAGCCCGGGGTGAACTGGGCAGATGGCTGGATTGTTTTCGTTAACCGCAATGGCAACAACTATGTTGACTGGGGTGAAGAGGTTATTCGGGTGTATAACCCGGTCAGCAGCCCGGTTGAAATTCTGTGGCACAGCAATGCTGAGGTGCTCAGTTTCAGACCCAGGGGGAGCGCAGTTCATCAGGGTGGGTTCACGTTATGTTCGGTGCCAAAAAGACCAGTGTTTCAGCGACTGGTGAATATTTCAGGATCAGGGTTGATTCGCAAGCGTGAGGGTGTGAATTGTTTATGACCAACCATATCAATCCTGCCCATGCCAGCCCCGTAAATGCTGAACCAGGTTCCCTTTCGGTTGCGGCTTTTCACAAGACAGGAAGACAGCCCGGGTCTTTGCGGCAAAAAGGGATCGGTATTGTTGAAGTCATGGTCGGTGTGCTGATTTTTGCAGGGGGCGTAATCGCGGTTACTGGTATGCAGAGTCAGGCCATTCGAGCGAATCATGACGCTATCCAGAGATCCCAGGCCGTATGGATGGTGAATGCCGCTGCTGAGGTAATGAGGCTAAACCCGGCCGGGCTGGCAAACTCTGCATATCAGAGAGAATCATCAAACGCCTCCGCCAATTTGGGCTCCTACTGCCAGGCTTCTCCTCCCCGTTGTATTGGTACCACATGTAATGCTGATCAAATGGCAGCGTTTGATATTCATGGTTTGATGTGCAGCAGTGCCAATATCGTGATCGAACCGAGAATCGACATCAGCTGTGATGGCTCCTGTTTGCCGACGGATAAAGTCAGGGTCCTGATTTCCTGGGCCACAAGGGGAACGGAAAAAGGTGTTATTGGGGATCGTCAGCAGGTTGAATTCAGGTACGTCAGGAATTGAGCAATGCCCAACATAATTCATCATCAAAAGGGGTTCAGCATTGTAGAAATGATGCTGGCCTTTCTTATGGGTCTGATAGTCGCAGGCAGTGCTTTACAGTTAATGGTGAACAATAGTCGCTCCGCCAGTGTGAATGAGTTTATTGCCACAGCCCAGGAAAACGGACGTCATAGTCTCTATATCATGAGTACTGAGTTTCGTAGAGCCGGCTTCAGATCCGAGATCGGAGCAGGCTCAATACAACCTTTCTACCTGGGAAGATGCGAAGGGGGGGCGACCTGTACGATTGAAGGTGGTGGTACCAACAGTGATAGAGTGGCCATTCAATATGAGCCCGTGCCAAATCGTGATAATGGTCAACTTCAGGACTGTACAGGAGCAACCGTTGTCCCGGGGGCATTGACAGCAGACGTCTATTTTGTAGCCCCGGACCATGCAAACGATCACATCAGTACCCTGTTTTGCCGTGGTTATGATCCATTAACGGGAACTCCGCGGGGGAATGCCCAGGCACTGGTTCAGGGTGTGGAGCGATTGCAGGCACTTTATGGGATTGCCCCGGCGGGGGAGTCAAGTATTAACCAGTATGTGACAGCCTCAGGGGTGGCAGACTGGCGACAGGTTTTAGGCATTCGTGTTGGCGTGCTGGTCAGTGCTGGAAAGGAGTCACGTGTTTTTGATAGAAGGTCCAGAACCTATAACCTGCTCGATAGTGGCAGTTTGACAATGGATGATCAGACGCCCAGGTACATGTACAGCACAGCCATCCGTTTGAATAATGCAGGATTTTAGCTTGAACAGTTACTCTGAAAAAAAGCAGGGCTCTTTTTACTGTTGCAGAAGTATTGGCTCCATAACCGTTATCCAAGCGTTCCGGAGAGAGAACCGATGAATAAGGTTAATAAAGGTTTCACCTTGATTGAACTGATGATTGTTGTGGCCATTATTGGTATTTTGGCAAGCATTATGCTGCCCAGCTATCGTCAATATGTCACCGAATCAAAAAGAGGTGAGGGTGCTGCCATGCTGTTGAATGTCATGCAGCAGCAGGAACGGTACTACACTGAGATGTTGAGATACACTGCCAATCTGGCCGATTTAGGGTTTGACACCACAAGCCCTGTAGAGTCTGAAAGTGGTACTTACCAGATACAGGCCGCTCATTGTGGTTCAGACCCTCTGGAGCGCTGCGTGCAGTTAACCGCTGTTGCCCAGGGTTTGCAGGCAGAAGATGGCAATATGACTTTGGACAGCCGCGGAGCTCGAACACCTCAAAGCCACTGGCGGTGATGTTAGCAAGATGTCAGCAGGCAGATGATTTGCAATAACCCGTTTGGAATTTCACTGATGAAAAGCCTGATGCATATTATGTGGCAGAATGATCAGTCGATAGCACCATTTGAAGACCACATTAATACGGGCTGTCATTATGGTAAGCGGTTCAGAGCAACGCAAGCAGACGGGTTCTTTTTTATTAATCGTTATGATTGTCTTGCTTGTTATGACGTTTTCCGGTCTTATGGTTATGGAAACAGCATTGCTGGAAGAAGTAACAGTAGGCAATGAACAGCGAACCATTGAGGTATATCAGGTTGCCTTCAATGAGTTGGAAAGCCAATTTTCCTACCTGGATGCCAATCCCGTACACTTCCGTAACGCCTTCACCGCGAAGCAGGAAACTCTGTCTCCTATTGTTAATCCGGGTGGGTGTAATAATGCAGTTGGAATATGTCAGAGGGTTACACTCAGGTATGTTTCTAATACCCTTCCTCCCCCCGGATTTGACATTGCTAAATTCATCGGCCGTGTTTATGAGTTAGACAGCATAGCTACGCTGAATGGTAACGGAGCCAGTTCAAGCCAGACTATGGGGATTATCTTCGTTGATACATTACCAGGGAGTTAGTACATGGTTTCAATGAGTTTGACGTGTACAATCTCCGTTCACCCTGAGCGAAGTCGAAGGGTGTTTGGCGCGATCTACCAGAGTCCGGAGTTTCCGCCCTTCGACAGGCTCAGGACGAACGGAGTGCGGAGGCACGACAACCCCCGTCAAACACATTGAAACCATATCAGCCCGGATATTTCATAAACGTGCTCCCTGTCTGTCCTTGAATAAATGCCAGTCCATGTCGCCATTGCCAATGACTGAATTCTTTCTTCCTGGTATTACAGGCTCTCCGCCTTGCTCTATTCCTGCTCGCGTAGTTTGAAACGTCAACAGCCCATGACGATGATCTTTACGCTATATAATTCAGCAGGTAACCGCCGATAGCTTTCTAAGATCAACAGGGAAAGCATAACCATGGCATTGGGCGACAAAGACTTAATTCGCTTTTTAATCATTGACTCATCAACCAGGGAAGCAGAATCGCTCCTGAATGTTTTCCGTGAGTCTGGTTATTCCACTCGGGCAAAACAGATCAACTCTTTGGATGATCTCACTGAAGCCACGTCCGGACAGCAGCACTGGGATCTACTGTTGATGGCAGAGCCTCCCGAGCCATTAACTTATTCCCGAATCTTTGATGATATTAATCAGAAAGGCATTGATTTGCCGGGTATCGTCCTGATAAACCCGGATGATGAAACCAATGAACTGTCGCTTATTCAAATGGGTGCCCGTGCAGTGATTCCACCGGGGCATGACGAATATCTTTTGACGGTTGCCCGGAAGGAGTTCGAAGACCTGAAGGTCAGGCGACACCATCGACGCATGAGCGTCGCCTTGCATGAATCAGAAAAGCAGCGTCAATTATTGCTCGATGACCAGGTTGATCCGGTTGTATATATTAATTATGGACACATCCGCTTTGCTAATACGGCATTTATCAACCTGCTGGGGCTGGCGGAAGAGGAGTCTCTGGATGGAAAGTTGTTCAGGGATTTGATCATTACCAAAGATCAGCAGGATGTTGAAGCGTTTCTCATGGGCATTGAAGAAAGTGGTCAGGCGCTGGCAGCTATTCAATGTCCTTTAGTCGCTCACAATGGCTCAGAAGTGCCTGTGTCCATAGTGATCTCACCGACGTCATTTAATGGTGAGTTCACTCTCAGTCTGCAGATTAAGCCCTGCGAGAAAGAAGGTGAGCAGGACGAAGTAGATAAAACCCTGGAAAAGTCAGCGCCGGACGCCGAAACGGGGCTATTTGACCGGAAACTGTTCGATCAGGCATTGGATATTGCTATCCAGAGAGCGGTAGAAGGCAAAGGAAAGTCAACATTATGTTATCTCCATCTGGAAACCCTGAAAGCCGCCCATGAACAGCATGGGAAAGAGGTTAGCCAGAAGCTGTTTAAATCGGTTGCGCATAAGATAACGTCACATCTTGACGCCACGCATCATGTATCCAGCCGGGGAGGGGCAAACTTTGCCGCTCTGCTTCGGGAAGGGGAAGAACAGGACGTTACCGAACTGATGGAAAGTTTGCTGGCAGCCGTTACCGGTGAGGATATTGTCATTGATCAACATCCGTTGCCGGTCAAGCTGTCAATAGGTGCTGTTATTCTCAGTGATACCGCCAGCGATGCTGAAACATTGACTGGTCAAAGTCGTCAGGCCACCGTGTTGGCACAAAAGCAGGGTGGCAACCAACTGTGCTTTTACCAGAAGCGTAAAGTCAGCTCGGTTCATTCCGTTGAAAAGCAGCTGGCTGGCATGGTCAGCCAGGCGATAAAGAACAAAACATTCAGGTTGAGTTATCAACCCGTTATCTCCCTTGCAGGATCACCATCTGAGTATTACGAAGTCTCTTTTGTCCTGACCGACCCGGAAGGAAAGGAACATGAGGCTTCAGAATTCAGGCCCAAACTGGAAAAAATCAGTTTGTGGAACAAGCTGGACCGGTGGCAACTGATTGAAGCCAGTAAAGCATTGATAGCCAAAAGAAAAGAAGGGAGTGATACCCGGCTGTTGCTGCATGTCGGTGGTTGTTCTGCAACGGATGATACATTTATCCCATGGATGAAGGCGGCTCTGAAAACGGCGGGCATTCCTGCGGATGCTGTTGCCATTGAATTGAGTGAACAGAACCTGGCCCGTTACTCAGAAGAGATACCGGATTTTTTCAGCACTCTGAAAGCGATGGGATGCCAGACAGTGATCAGTGAATTCGGTTGCAGCCTTAACCCACTGGAGGGGATTGCTCATCTTGATATTGACCTGGTAAAGCTTGACCAATCCTTCACAGAAGACCTCAGCAGTGGTGGAAATGCCCAGGAGTTACAAAAGATGATCCAGGATCTCAGTCAAAGTGGCCGTAAAGTGATTGTGCCCGGGATTGAAACAGCGGAAGAAATGACCCCCGTCTGGCAGTATGGCGCCGATTTTATTCAGGGCAGCTATATGCACCCCCCTTCAGAGCGCATGGATTTTGACTTCGGGGCGGATGGGTAACACCGCCCTGCCATCCTGCATCTTTTAATGGCTGTTTCCCACCCTCCCATGATTCGAGGCTGTTTCTCAGCACCTGGATTTATGGGTTTATCCCCTTCATTGGGTATTTCAATTTACAGACACCATTACTTACCAGACAATACCGCCCCTGATAGATGTGTTTAAACAAGGGATAGACAGGTATTTCCATGTCAGCAAAGCTCAATATGGTCATGGCCCAGCTGAATCTGGTGGTGGGCGACATTGACGGGAACACGTCCCGTGTCATTGAGGCTGCCGAGCAGGCCCGGGATCAGCTGGATGCGGATGTTGTTGTCTTTCCGGAGCTGACCCTCTGTGGTTATCCGCCAGAAGACCTGCTGTTGCGGCCCAGTCTCATTGTACGGGTAGAACAGGCGCTGAACCGACTCAGGGTGGTTAAGGGTATTGACTTGATTATCGGTGTCCCGCTGATGGGGCCACATGGTCTGGAAAACCAGGCGCTGGTGCTGCGTGATGGTGAGATTGTCGCCCGCTACGGAAAACAGCATCTGCCCAATTACCAGGTTTTTGATGAAAAACGCTATTTTGTGAAAGGTCAGAACACGGTTATTTATGCCTGCAAAGGTGTCAACATTGCTCTGTTGATTTGCGAAGACCTCTGGTACCAGGGGCCGGTTCGCCGGGCTAAAGAAGCCGGAGCAGACCTCATTATCAGTCTCAATGCGTCACCCTTCCATATGAACAAGCAGTCACTGCGTCAGCAGGTGGTTCGTGAGCGCTGTCTGGAGTCGGGCCTTCCTGTCCTTTATACCAACCTGGTGGGTGGTCAGGATGAGCTGGTGTTTGACGGGGGCTCCTTTGCCATGAACGGTAATGGTGAAGTGGCTGTTGGGGCAACCTGGTTTACCGAAGAGTTGTTCTGCGTTGCCTTTGATAAAGGCTCTATGACGTTTGAACAGGGAGAGGTTGCTGAAATCCCCGACGTTTGCTCAAGGGTTTATGATGCCCTGGTGACTGGTGTCAGGGATTATGTCAATAAGAATGGTTTTAAGGGCATCGTTCTGGGGTTGTCCGGAGGCATTGACTCTGCCCTGACTCTGGCAGTAGCTACCGATGCCCTGGGTAGAGATCGGGTTCAGGCGGTCATGATGCCCTATCGTTACACCTCCGATATGAGCCTTGAGGATGCGGCAGAAGAGGCGAAAATTCTGGGTATTGACTATAAGGTGCTGCCGATTGAACCGATGTTTGATGCCTTTATGAACACCCTGAATACCGAGTTTGCCGGTTATGGTCGGGATACCACCGAAGAAAACCTGCAATCCCGGTGCCGGGGTGTCATGCTGATGGCGATCTCCAATAAGAAGGGTTACCTGGTACTGACTACCGGTAATAAAAGTGAAATGGCAGTGGGATACTGCACGCTCTACGGCGATATGGCCGGTGGTTTTGATGTTCTGAAAGATGTACCGAAAACACTGGTGTTTAAACTGTCCGAATATCGCAATACCCGGGGCTATGTGATTCCCCAGCGAGTGATAGACCGTCCGCCCTCCGCTGAACTTGCCCCGGATCAGGTGGATGAAGACAGCCTGCCGCCCTATGATGAGCTGGATCGCATTCTTGAACTCTATATTGAACAGGATCAAAGTGCCGAATCCATCGTGAAAGAAGGGTTTGACCGGGATATGGTTTATCGTGTTCTGAGGCTGGTGGATATCAATGAGTACAAACGTCGCCAGTCAGCTATTGGGGTCAGAATTACGCCAAGAGGGTTTGGCCGGGATCGTCGCTATCCGATAACTAATGGCTGGAGACCGGGTGTTTAACGAAGCACCTGAGCCTCAAGCGAGGCTCAGGTAATAATGATGCAGTTTATCCAATGACCGGTGCAACTGGCTTATAGAGCCACTGTTATCAACGATATCATCGGCTCTGCCAACTCTCTGTTGCCGTTCCATCTGGCTACTGAGAATCTGCCGGGTCTGATCCTCTGTCATCTGGTCACGGGCCATGGTGCGGGATAGCTGAACACTCTCTGGCACATCCACGGCCAGCACACGGTCCACCAATTCATGCTGACTGGTTTCCAGCATCAACGGCGAAACCAGTACGGCATAACGTGATTCAGCATGGGTCAGCTCAAGGATTATCTGATCCCGTATCAGGGGGTGTAGCAGACCTTCCAGCCATTTTCGTTCATCAGCATCAGCAAAGATGATGGTTCTCAGCTTTCTACGGTCAAGACTGCCATCGAGCAAAATCTCCCGGCCATAGCGCCGTTCAATGTCAGCCAAAGCCGGTTTTCCCGGCTCTACCACCACGCGGGAAGCGATATCCGCATCAACAATGCAAATTCCCTTGTTGGCAAAAAAGTCGGTCACTGCCGTTTTGCCACTGCCAATACCGCCGGTGACTCCAACCGTAAATGGGCGCTTTTGTTGAGCTCGGGGCTGCTGTGATTTTACAGTGGTCATCCGTTCAAACCCGAAAAGCTCAGATAAGCCGCAATCAGTTGATCGCCCCAGACCAGAGCAACAAAGCCGGCAATGGCCAGATAAGGACCAAAGGGAATCGGGTTGGATCGTTCCTGGCGTTTACTGACGATCAACAGTATCGCTGCAACAGTGCCAACCAGTGATGAGAGCAGGATGATCAGGGGCAGCTTCATCCAGCCCAGCCAGGCCCCCAGCGCCGCCAGCAGTTTAAAGTCACCGTAGCCCATGCCTTCCTTGCCGGTCACCAGTTTGAATACCCAGTAAACACTCCACAGGGACAGATAACCGGCAATGGCTCCCCACAGCGCCTGTTCAAGGCTTACCACCAGTCCAAAGCTGTTGACGATCAGGCCTGCCCAGAGCAGTGGCAGAGTAATATCGTCAGGCAGTAGCTGGGTATCGTAGTCGATCATGGTCAGGGTCAGCAGTGACCAGCCGAACAGACAGAAGACCAGTGTCTGTAATGTCACGCCGTAGGTCAGGCCAATCATTACCGTCATAAGGGCGCTGAGTATCTCGATGGCCGGATAGCGCAATGAAATCGGGGTCTGGCAGGCTGAGCATTTACCTCTCAGGAACAGATAGCTGATCACTGGAATATTCTCCCAGGCACGGATTTTATGCTGACAGGAAGGACAGGTAGATGCAGGCACGACAAGGTTAAAAGCAGGCAGAGGATCCGGTATCTTTTCCGGGTGTAAAATAGCTTCACTCTGCTGCTGCCACTGCCTTTCCATCATTATTGGTAACCGGTGGATCACCACATTGAGAAAACTACCGACAATCAAGCCAACGATGGTCAGCACAAAGGTCAGGTAAGGGGTTGAGGTCTCTATAAGTTCTATAATCGGTGACATTCACACAGTTCCCTGATGGTGATCAGTATGGCTGGCCAGTCCTCCCCGCCAGTACCTGATCGTTTGATAGTCCAATATTGGCATGCCTGTTGCCGTAATCAAACCTCTGAAGCGTAAGGAAAACAACGGCTGAACCGTAAATCGGGATTTGAGCAGGTTCTCAATTCAACTGTTGAATTCTGGCTAAGTTTGCCAGCTATGCCTTGATAGGGGAACTTTCCAATGATCGATCAGTCATAAAAAACAAATTTGACTATGAATTGTCGTGAAAATGTACGGTAGGACTCTACCCGGTCCGTTTTTGCACTTTGCCCGACAGGATGTGACTGTCATTTTTATCCAGTTGAGAGTCCAAAAATGTATCTGACAAATGACTGAGGTCCAACAACAATGAACTGCAATTATTCATTAGTCCCTTCCGCACAATCCAGAGCTATCCCGGAAAAACCGTCGGATAATAAGGATAATAAGACTGCAACGGGCATTCCTCAGATTCCCTGCGAACATCGCAGTCCTCCTGCACCTGAGACCGTACCGTTAGCTGATTTCACCATAACCAGGGTCGATGTTAACTCTGAGCCCGCTGCTAAAAAAGCACGGCTTGAAATGCCCAATGTGCTTTCACAACCTGACGCAATAGTTCAGATAACACCGGAGGCTTTAACCTCTTGCTTTCAAGAGTCGTGCAACTCGGATGATGGCGAGAAGCTTGCTCGTCTATTATCGGGTACGGATGAAAAAACACGGAAGGAATGGTTCAGTTGCCCACTGTCGTTCAGCGATAAAAAAGACACTCCGATGATATATGCTGCCCGGCGTGGTCATGCAGCAGTTGTCGAGACATTAATCGACCATCAGGCAAATCCCTGTGAAAACAATCCATTTTCTTCCCTTCAGAGTAGTGCTCTAACTATTGCTGCGCAGGAAAATCAAACGAAGGTCATTCAGGTGATGACCAAATCCAAACAGTTTGATCCTGACAACCCCAGGAAAGATGGTATTACCGGATTGATCATGGCCATAAAAAAGGGTTACGCCGAGACCACGAAAATCCTTTTGGAGCACAAGGCTGACCCCAACTTCAAAATTCGTTGCGCTGGGGATGATAAGATTGGATTCAGATCCATTGGCAACTTTGGAGAGAATGAATCAATACCACCAGGGCTGCTTTGGTTTACTCCTGTTATGTTTGCAATTGTATATGGAAACCACATTATTCTGGAGCAACTGCTCGCAAATGGTGGAGATCCAAATAATATTGATTCGGCTAATCCCATTCAGCAATCACCATTATTTATGGCAACATCTTCCAGGACTCCTGCAGCAGCAAAGATGATCGAGATTTTATTAAACTATGGAGCTAATATGCACGAACGGATAGCTCTGCGTAAAGAGGTTCTCAGGAATGTAACCCAGGAAAAAACTCAACTCCATCATACTTTGCTTGAACTCGCATGTTTTTGCTCTGAAACAGAATCTGATCCTGAATCTCAATTACATAACAATGCTCAAATTTTATGTGATCATTTTCGAACACCTGAAGGTCAATCAGTTGAAAGGTCAATTCTGAAGTGGTTTTATACTGGTCAAAGTATCTTGAAAAATACAGTTTTGACCAGCGATTTTTGTGATGAAGCCATGACCAGACCCTCTCTGAGAGAGTATCTCATACGCCATTTAAGTTTATTAACTTCATTGTTAGATGTGTTTGGTAATGAAGAATCTTCCGAATCCCGGGATGACAAGTATCAAAGAGCAGTCAGTTGTGCCAAAGAAACAAGACTACGTTTGCACGAAGATTTAAAAAGTGCTAATTCAGCTGAGCTTCGGCAAATGGTAGAAGAAGTGTTGGATAAATTTAATGACTACAACATGGATTTTAATGATGAAACGATAAAGAAATTTCTCAAAGCAAATGAGAAAATTGAAGTGGAAAACCCCGCCTTGAAAAAAACAGAGTATCAAATTGAAATTTTTTCTGTGCTATTAGTTAATCCCATGGAAGTTATTAACTACATTTTTCGTCTATTATTTTAGTGATCATTAAGAAGGAGTATTACAGCAAGGTTTGGGCTATTTGTTGTTAGCCCTTGCTGTGCTGCTGTCAGTGTTCCAGATCTGGCAGGGCGTGACCTCAACCATTTATGCAGCGTACTTCAGGCCAGCTCACCTGACCTGGGTGGTGGTACTGATTTTTCTGCATTATCCACTCATTAAAAACTCCGGGAATAAACAAGAAGGCAGCCCGATAATGGTGACTGGCCGATTGGTAGACCTTGGGTTCTGTGCTCTGGCCCTGTTTGCTGGATACCAGATCATACAGTTTGACTATAACGATATTAACTATCTTCTGTTTGGCTTGGCCAATACGGATTTGCTGGCGGGTGTCGTTTTTACGCTGTTATTGCCGTGCCTTTATTAGGTGATTTCGGGTTACTGGTCGCCCCGCAATGGCGAATGGGGGCAAAGCAAAGCCCACGAACCACAAGCGAGTGAACCTAATAACCGTTTTGAGGTCAAACTGCGGTGTTTATAGTTCAACTGCGCAGGGTTTTATTCTGAAAGCAATGGCATCAACCTATACCCGTCCAAAGCCTGATGGCCGGGTTGAACTGCAAGCCGGTTCAAGTGGGACGTCTAACCACTATATAAGTACATATAATGGTAAAAGAGTCTCTAATCATCAGTCCTCTGGTGGTACAGCCAAGAATCTGGACGATAGCAGACGTATTGAAGATGCCTTTTGGCAACAAAAAATGTTGCATGGGCGTCAAATCACCACGGCTTGTGTGATTACAGCCTACGGCAATGATAGAACGTCTCTTAGAAGCGGCTTCTTCCTGCAAAAACTCTGCTTAAGGAACATTCTCCATAACAATAGAAACATCACCCCGGATCAGGTTGTCCGGGCGTTTAACCTGAAACCAGATCACAATAAGAGCAATTTAGCGATAGCGTGCTTCAAAGCGGAATGTTGCCTGAAGGGGCTGTCAATGAACGACCAACGGCTCACACCGGAGGCAGTGGTTAAGGATTTCCCGGATAGCCCGGAGGGCAGAATGGCACTGGCGCACTTCAAGGAAAAATGTTGCCTGAGTGGCCTGGCGTTGAACGACCGGCAGTTCACACCGGATGTCGTGGTTAAGGATTTCCCGGATAGCCCGAAGGGCAGACTGTCCCTGGCTCACTTTAAGGAACACTGTTACCTGAAGAAGGTGATGTTGAATGGCCAGCAAGTCACAACGGAGGCGGTGGTTAAAGATTTTCAGGCAGCCGGGGCAACAAAGGCGCTGGGGCGTTTTAAGGAACATTGTTGCCTGAAGGGAGTGAAATTGAATGGCCAACTGGTCACAGCGGAGGCGGTGGTTAAGGACTTTCAGGCAGCCAACGCAAAACTGGAGTTGGCACGCTTTAAGCAGCAATGTTGCCTGCTGGGGCTGGCGTTGAATGACCGGCAGGTGACACCGGAGGCCGTTTTTAAGGATTTTCAGGCAGCCAAATCAACACTGGGGCTGGCGCGCTTTAAAGCGGAATGTTGCCTGAGAGGTGTGCCACTGAACGGCCAGCAGGTGACACCGGATGAGGTGGTCAGGGATTTTCAGGCAGCCAAAGCGACACTGGCGCTGGCGCGCTTTAAAGAGCAATGTTGTATGAATGGGCTGATGTTGAATGGCCAGCAGGTAACACCGGATATGGTGGTCAGGGATTATCAGGCAGCCAACGCAACACTGGAGCAGGCACGCTTAAAGGCGGAATGTTGTCTGAGAGGGCTCCCATTGAATGGCCGACAGGTGACACCAGAGGCAGTGGTCAGGGACTTTCAGGCACTCAGGGCAACACGGGAGCTGGCACGCTTTAAAGCAGAATGTTGCCTGAGGGGCCTGACGTTGAATGGTCGGCAGGTGGCACCGGATGAGGTGGTTAAGGATTATGCGCGGGGTGGATGGCTGCTTGAAAGTGCAATTTTCTATGCTCAGCTGGCATTGAGTGACAGGGTATTGAATGGCCGCTATCTGGATAACAAGGAAGTATTGGACGCGTTTCATCAAGCTCCGGGGGATCATTCTTCAAAGCAGGTCAGGTATCTGATTCAAAGGCTGAGACAATCCTGGCGGTACGATGAAACCAAAGAAGTTCAGGATTTGCTGCAAGCGGCCTGGCGAATCTTGGACAACGTATCGGTCAAAGGTGATGAACAACACCGGCTGCAATGCATATTGAAATTCATGGCTATGCATCATGAGTTGCGAATTGATCATAAGCGGGTGTCCGCAGAGCAGGTATTGCATTCCATCAAAATACTGAGGCGTTCATTTCAGAATTCACGCCTGCATTTCTTTTTCCTGGCATACTGCTGTATCAACAGCCAGTCTGTTAATAAACGACAGATCCATAAAGATCAGGTTATGGCGTGTCTTCAGAGTTTTCCTGAAGCCAGCAAGCTCCGCCACGCTTTAAACTGCTGGTTTGAACAATGCAGCCCGGCATCCAATATCATGGATGAGTTGCTGTTCAAATCGGATTTCCTCTCCGAAGTGATACCCGATACAGAGAGCTTTGGCCGAAGAGCAACATCGGTAGAGGTATCCGTTGCCAATCCTGACAGGGAGGAACTATTCCCTTATCAGGCCAGGGAATACCGGGATGAAACAAAACCTGTGTCTGCTACCTGGGCAATGATCGTCAGAGGGTATCAACCCCTGAAACAATGGCCACGAACAGGCGCAACGAGTGTCCGGGGAGTTCCACAGTTAAATGCGCTAACGCTGAAAACACTGGAGGTTATTCAGGAAATCAATGGTGCCAATACCGCTCCAACCATTCTGATTACCGGTTCATACTCACGTTTTTTACAGAACCTCTGCCCGGTATTTAATGATATTGATATTATCTGCACGACAGAAGAGGTCGCCAGAGCGCTTTTTGACAAGCTGCAGGCACTGAACACCGACAGGGATTCAGAAATGCCAACAAACATCAGCATCACATCAATCCCGGGATGTCAGGCGATTAAACTGCCAAAAGCCTACAACATTCATCTTATAGACGGTGATTTGGGTGCTAAAGCAATGGAGTTTCAGGTCAGTGTTGATGACAGAGTCATCCATGAGAATGCAGAGCCATCTGCCGTTCGCGTTCCCGGCGTTGAGAGGCCGGTATGGTATTTGTCGTTTGCTGAAGAAACCAGGCTTATGAACGATACGCTGGAACACCTCGCTGAGAACCTCGACCCGTTGACAGAGCAATTGCAACAAGGGGCGGTATTTGACTTACCCCGAACGCTTCTTTTTAACAACCCTGTGAACACCGGGGAACGTATTTATGGCTTGCTGATGCGCTCCCTGCTTACTCTGAATAAAGCCAGGCAATTTATCGCTCTGTACTCTGAGCAACAAACCGGAAGATCAGACTTTCGGACTGACCAGCTGCAAGAACAACAACAACGCCTGCATACACTGACTGCGAAGCTTCAAACGAAATTGAATGGCCATGTTTGCCGTCATGATTTTGAGCAACGGGTAAATGGCTGTCTATCGACCATGCATAATGATTACCAGATCAAGAGGAAGGGCTTTATCAAAGCACTGCTGGCGATGATGCATCCTGAATATGACCAGGTAAATATGATCACCGACTGCTCCTCCCCCGAACACTCCACACAGGAACCTAACCATTATTTTCAGGTCTGACAGTGGTATTTATGGTTAAAGTGCGCCGGGTTTTATTCTGAAAGCAACAGCATCAACCTGCTCATCTCCACATTCTGCTGGTCGGTTTGGTCAACAAGCCAGTTCAGGCGGGGTTCCTGATTGTTCAAAAAGCACCTGTAACTGCAAAAGTGTTGCAAGTCATCCGTCTTATAGAGCCACAGCTATCCCCTCAGATATTGGCAAATGTACTGAGGATGCCTTTTGGCAAAAAAAAACATTAGAAGGGCGTCAGATAACCACGGCTGTAGTGCTTGCTACCTATGAAAATGAGAAAACGTCTCTCAGAAGCGGGTTCTTCCTGCAAAAGCTCTGTTTACAGAACGTTTTACATGGCAATAGAAAAGTTACCCCGGATCAGGTCATTCAGGCATTCAACCGGCAGCCGGACCGAAAGAATAAGTACAAATTAGCAATAGCACGCTTCAAGGCCGAATGTTGCCTGAAGTGTCTGCCGTTATATGGCTATCAGGTTACACCGGGTGAAGTGGTTAAGGATTTTCCGGGTAGCCCGGAAGGCAAACTGGGGATAGCGCGTTTTAAGGAACAATGCTGCCTGAAGGGCCTGATGTTGAATGGTCGGCAGATTTCACCAAATGCGGTGGTTAAGGATTATCAGGCAGCCAACGCAAAACTGGAGTTGGTGCGCTTTCAGGAACAATGTTGCCTGAGGGGACTGTTGTTGAATGGTCGGCAGTTCACGCCGGATGAGGTGGTTAGGGGCTATCAGGCATTAAAGGCGACACTGTCGCTAGCGCGTTTTCAGGAACAATGTTGCCTGAAGGGGCTGTTGTTGAATGGCCAGCAAGTGACAACGGATGTCGTGGTTAAGAATTATCAGGCAATCAAAGCAACACTGGAAGAGGCACGCTTCAAAGCGGAGTGTTGCCTCAGGAGGCAGACATTGAATGGTCGGCAGGTTACAGCCGATGAAGTGGTTGAGGGCTACCAGATAGCCAACGCACCACTGGAGCTGGCACGCTTTAAGGAACAATGTTGCCTGTGGGGCCTGATATTGAATGGTCAGCTGGTCACACCGGATTCAGTGGTCAGGGATTTCCCGGATAGCCCGGAAGGTGGACTGGGGATAGCACGTTTCCAGGCGGAATGTTGCCTGAGGGGGCTGTTATTGAATGGCCAGCAGGTCACACCGGGGGCGGTGGTCAAGGATTATGAGCGTGGTGGCTGGTTGCTCGAGAGAGCTATTTTTTATGCTCAGCTGGCATTGAATGCAAAAGCGTTGGATCAAAACTGTCTGGATGATCAGAAAGTATTAGAAGCATTTAATGACGTTCCCGGGGATTATTCTTCAAGGCAAGCCAGGTATTTGATGCAAAGCCTGAAACCTCCTCAGCGGTACGATGACGCCAATGAAGCTCAGAATGTACTGCAAAAGGCCTGGCAAATCTTAAGCAACGTATCGGTCCGGGACGATGAGCAACTCCGACTGAAATGTACATTGCAATTCATGGCGATGCAGTATGAATTGACCATTGATCATCTGAGAGTAACCGCAGAACAGGTATTGCAATCAATTACCGCACTGAGATGCTCATATCAGAATTCACGCCTGCATTTCTTCTTTCTGGCGCAGTGTCATATCGCAAGACAGCCTGTTAATGGACGGCAAATCCATAGGGAGCAGGTTCAGGAATGCCTTCAGAGTTTTCCCGAGGGAAGCAGGCTGCGCCATGCGTTAGGCTGCTGGTTTGAACAATGCAGCTCCGCAGCCAATATAACGGATTCTTTACTGGTTAAACGGGTAAGTGCCGTTACCTCGGGTAGTGATAATTCTGACGGATATAAAAATTTTGTCGTACAACAAGAGACTTCTGTTGCCATTGCCGCTGGTGCTGTTCAAACCCGGAAGTACTTGCCAAATGAATGGATAGCAACAAGCGGGCCGGAGACTCCGAACCATCAGATTCCGCAATTAAATGCACTAACACTGAAAACCCTGGAGATTATTCAGGAAATCAATGGTGCCAATAACGATCCAGCCATTCTGATTACCGGTTCATACTCCCGTTTTTTACAGAACCTCTGCCCAGTATTTAATGACATTGACATTATCTGCACGACAGAAGCGTCTGCCAGAGCACTCTTTGATACGCTGCAGTCACTGAATACCGACAGGGACTTTGAAATCCCCAAAAACATCACCATCAGGCTAATACCGGGATGTCCGGCGATTAAACTACCAAACGCTTATAATATTGAGCTTGAATACGGTGATTTGGGTACCAGGGCAATGGGGATTCAGGTCAGTGTTGATGCCAGAGTCATCCATGACAATGCAGAACGATTGGCTGTTCATGTTCCCGGCGTTGAGAGGCCGGTATGGTATTTGTCGTTTGCTGAAGAAACCAGGCTACTGAACGATACGCTGGAACACCTCGCCGAGAACCTTGATGCGCTGACAGGGCAATTGCAACAAGGGGCGGTATTTCACCTGCCGCGAACCATTCTTTTTAATTTTCCGCGAAGCCCCGATGAGCGTATTTACGGCCTGCTGATGCGCGCCCTGCTTACCCTGAATAAAGCCAGGCAGTTTATCGCTCTGCACTCTGAACAAACCCCCGGGAGTCCTGACTGCTGGCCCGATCAGCTTCAACAAGAGCAACAACGCCTTCATGGGCTTAGTGCGAATCTTCAAGCCAAACTGCATGGCCATGTTTGTCTTGATGCTTTTGAGCAGAGAGTTAACGACTGGCTAACGACAACTCACCATGTTAATGATTACGAGATCAAGAGAAAGGATTTTGTTAAAGCGCTGCTTGCGATGATGCATCCTGAATAAGCGAAAGTGTGCGCTAGTCCTTTTTCACCGCGTTCACTTTATTTAGACGTCAGCAGCGTCGCCTTAATCGCTGCCGTATGATATCAATATCTGTCGCTCGACACCTTTTGGTTCATAATCGGCAACGTTAATGGGTGAGTTTTTTTCGATGTACTCGCGAATCACTTCTGCGTCCAGAAAGCCAGTATCTACAAAGCCCGGATAGGAACTTACATCAGGATACTTATCACCTCCCTTTGCTGAGAAACTCAGAGTTGCCATCTTATAAGTCTTATTCCTATCCAGTGGTTTCCCGCCAATACGAACATGTTCAATTCCCGATGCGGTGATCACCATCTCAACACCAGAGAAGTGAGCAAATGCACCGCTATTAGCGGGCATTTGACCAACAACCTTAAGGTAATCGAGAACCTGCTGACCAGACATCTCAACAGTAGTCAGTGTGTAGCCGAATGGAAATACGATCAGAGCATCTTTATAAGTAATCTCTCCGGCATTGATGCTGGCACGAATCCCGCCTCCATTGGTTACCGAAAAGTCAGCACCGGTTTTGTCCATAAAAGCCCGGGTCAGTAACGTGCCCAGATTGGTTGGCTGGAACCGCACTTCTTTATGTTCGCCCATTAAGCGTTGGTCGACATTGCCAATTTTAACATCAACCAGTTTTGCACCCGCCTCCTGATAAGGAGAAAGAAGCCTCATCATTGCTTCATGATAAGGAATTCTGGTTTCACTTTCCTTGTGGTTAACAGGGATCAGCTGGTAATCAATAAGTTCGAGATCACCCTGTTGATAAACGAAATCTGCGCGCCCAACGTATTTGCCCCACTCATGGGCCTGTACGATCCAGGTGTCATTTTGCAAGTCAGGCTCAAATAATGGATCCTGGGAGTGACCGCCAACAATCAGGTCGATGCCGTTTACGGTACGAGCAAGTGTTACATCACCGGGAGCCTTAACACCATGATTGCCATTGGGGTAGTGACCCATGTGCGTTGAAGCAATGATCACATCGGCCTTCTCTTCCAGTTTGGGCAGTAATTCACGCGCTGCCTCAATCGGGCTTGCAAATGTCAGACCTAGCACATTCTCAGGATTAGACGTTTTAGGGGTATCGTCTGTGGTTAAACCCATAACCGCGACTCGAAGGCCATCAAGATTGAACATGGTGTAAGGCGCAAACAATGGCTCCCCACTTTTCTGATCGATAATATTGGCTGACAGGAATGGAAATTCTGCCAGTTCTTCCTGCATCATCAATATATCTCGCGGGTTATCAAATTCATGGTTGCCAACAGCCATTGCATCGTACCCAAGCATATTCATGCCTTTGAAGTCAGGTACAGCGTCCTGCAGGTCTGACTCGGGTACACCTGTATTAATGTCGCCCCCGGACAGTAGCAGCACATGTCCACCTTCTTCAGATACTTCTTTGCGAATCTCCTCAATCAAAGTCATTCGGGCTGCCATGCCGAACTGATCTTTCCTGTCATGCCAGAACCGACCATGATGGTCATTAGTGTGCAGTACCGTTAACTGGTAAGTTTTATCCGGATCGAAGGCGGGGCCCGTTTGTTTTCCCGGGATAAGGGAGCATGCGCTAACCATAACCGCAATAGCAGCGACGGCCAGGTGAGTTGGTTGTGATAATTTAAATGCCATTTACATGATGTCCTAAAGAATAAAAAGAAAAAATTGTTTTATTTGGGTGAGTGAGTTACATAAATCTCGTTATATCAAGAGAGGTTAACTACTTAACAGCCTTAGCTCAAATCGTCAGAGATATTAGAGGCTGTTGTAAAAGTTACTGATCATTAACTCAGGATAAAGATCAAAAGTCGTCTATAACTACTAGTTTTTTGCCATCACCTTCAGCTGTGATACCAGTAAGGACTCCATGTTTTTTTGCTGTCTCAGCAACACCCTTATTGTCTCTTCCCTCTGTAACAGCCTCGGGAGTGGCCATGGCAGAGAGCAGCAAATCGACCAGATAGCTCATGCAGTCATCAGATGGTTGCTCCAGACAACTGATAAACGCCTTTAAATTGAAGGTTAAGTGATTAAACAACGTAGCGGGGGACTCAAATACATCAGCTATAGGTTTATCCCGAAAAAAGTAGTTTTGACTTCCGTCCAATCTATAGTCAGCCAAGACCCTGCTATGGCTTAACGACTGAGCTTCAATGGCTACTGCCAGGGAAATAAGATTAAGTCTACTCTGCTCGCTCATCAGTAATACGTCCAGACAATTATTGCCATTGATATCTTTGATGGCAGGGTCGCTTCCCCTCTCTATAAGGGGTTGGATATAGGCCTGATCTCGCCTGGCGCAAGCATAATGCAATGGTGTCAGGCCGTATTTATCCTGTGAGTTTATATGCCTGCTGACCGGTAAACTTTCTGATTGTATTATTTTTGTGAACACTGGGTATTGTTTTTGATGTCCACGTGTTGAAGCTTTTTTATGTCCTTTGGCAATCAACAGGTGCAGCAAATTTTTCCGGTTACAGTCCTCAATAAAAGGATCAGCACCCATTTCAGTGATTAAATCAATGGCAACCTCACCGCCACCGTTTGCTATGACAGACATTAAACCCGTTACATATTTCCATTCTGGCCACCACAGACAATCATTGATGGACAGGGCTGGATTTTGCTCCAGAATTTCTTTGCCTTCCTGGATAGCCTGGGAAATTTTGGCCATGGAGCTGGTTTTATGATGCTCGACAGTCAAATCCCAGAACCAATGCTGAATGGGAGTTACCGGCCCATCGGGGTTGGAAGACTCTAAAGTGGATGGTGCATCTGACGATGATGCTTGCATCTCATTAGCCTTTTCAAGGGCTTTAAGATTTTTTCTGGCAATTGCCACTAACTCAGCCTTAGTAGCCTGATTCTTGGGCAAATCTAGCTGATCATCAAGTTTCGCAAATGCATTTTGCACGCCAGAAATCGATGTGGGAACCATATCTGTTTACCCTGTAGTGTGATTGACGTCAATCTTCAGGTTCCTGGAAGAATCATCCAGAGCATCACACCAGACCAGAAAAAAAGGAATAAGTTCATTTTAAAGAGTCGATAAAGGTCGACAAGATTGTTCTTAACCGTCTCGTCGTTGCCCGCCCAACGTTCTTTCAGGCAGGGCAGCGTCAGCAAGGCTGCCACGGCTTGCACATCCGTAGGGCCTGCATCACGACACATGAACGCAATGTTCCCAAGTAAATTCAGACAGGTTAGACGTTCCTGTACGGGCAGGTGGGGGGAGTCACGTTTCAGGCAGGGCAGGCTCAATAGGCTTTCAGGTTTTCCTTATCCTGTGGTAATGAAACGATAAAGGAGTGTGACTGCCTTTCACCACCCCTATCAGGAATATAACGACTCGTAAAAAATGCCCAAAATTTGAATGATCGTCCATTGTCTTTCCTTCAAACCGACCACATGTTCCTCCTGATTATTGACCGTTAAGACATTTATTCCCTGGAAACAGAAAAACACCCAT
>NZ_JBLYNS010000033.1:0-39102 GCF_049310205.1 Endozoicomonas sp. ALC013
TATCATTATACCGCAGCTTAATGCCTTCCTGTTTCAGCAGATCCCCAGCCAGCGGTGAGATAATGGTTCTCTGACTGAGCAGGATCTCTTTGACACCCCTTCTTATCGCGGGCAAACCGAAAGGACAGTGCCTGACCATAGTGTTTATAAACACTTCCTGCTGCCGCTCCAGGTCTTTTTTCTGGTCATGACTGGAAACCCGGCTGTACGCTACCGTTTTGTGCTGTACCTGTGGAGTCTGTTGCGTCATTAACTGACTGGCGCTGTAACGTCGTTTACCACCGGCAGTACGCTCAGGCACGAGTTTTCCACAAGCCTCCCAGCGACGCAGAGTAGAAGGGGATACCCCTAAATGGTCAGCGGCCCGGGAGATGGAGTATCGATCATTCACAACAGAACTTACTCATTTTGAATAGGTTCGAGTAACTATAGATAGGTTTTTGTTAACTGCAACAAGCCCGGCAACCTGATCACCACTGGTATGGAAACCGGCAGCCCCCAGCAGAGCCTTGAGCCCGGTAAAGCTGAAGAAACTCTGTCCAATGACCCTTGAACGGTAAACTTCATCCGTTTTTGCTGTCGGCACCAGAATCTGGTCCAGTGGGGGCATCGTTGGTTTGGGCATCGCTCACACTCCAGCGGGTATCGAATCCGGCATGGTATAGAATGTTGTTGCCGGGGGATTGATTCACCTAAGTGATGATCGTCTGTGTCAAAAAACGTCAGGAAGGGCTATAAGACTACAAATGGGGGGGATTACATTCCGTAAATATACACTCTTTATTTACGGAATGGTGGCGGGCTATTGAGGACTGCTCTGGTCAACAAAGATCAATTGTTCAGTAGCAAACCCAAGTGTTTTGGCTTTGTTGATAAAGTCCGATTTAACCTGATCACTGACGGTGGGTGTTCTGGCCAGCAGCCAGAGATAGTCTTTGTTGTTCCCGGAGATAAAGGCGTATTCATAGCCCTTCTGATCAAGCTCAAAAATAATGTAGGAGCCGTAGAAAGGACCAAAAAAAGAGACTTTCAGATATCCCTCGTCGGGTTCCCGGACAAACTTTGCCTTGCCTTCCGCCTGTTTGCGTTCACCTGCTTCAACCGAGTAACCAGAGTTGATGACCCGAAGGCTGCCATCAGGGTTGCCTGAGTATTCTGCAGTGATGTGGGAGAGGCCCCGTTCAAAGCGGTGATCCAGCCGGGCTATCTCATACCACTTGCCCACATAGCGATTAACCTCAAATGGCTTTACCGGGGTAATGCCTTCCGGGATTCCTGTACAGCCAGTAAGCAGTGCGATCAGGGACAGAATTTTAATCGTTCTCAAAGCGTTGCATCCTTCTTTTTTAACTACTTAATGCATCCCATAAAAGTAAACGAGTATGACAAAGTTTTTCACTTTACCGAGGCTGACAAACCCGGCTTTGGCATCCGGTTGAAAGGCTACCTGGCAGAGCTGCTGTCCATCGCCCTGGTCGAACCAGTGATGATCGCCGGTGACCATGGCTTCCAGTGCCCGGATATAATAGCGGACGATCTGGTCGATATCGTTTTGGCTGCACTCGTCACCGATGGTTAACTGCAGATTCAGTTGCTCCAGAAGTTGTTGACCATGGTTGGATACTTCCAGCAACCGGTAGGTCCCCGGTTCAAACTGAAAGTGGCGGGCACCGATAAGGCCGGTGATAATGACGCCACCGGAAAAGAGCTGATCACAATCAATGCCACTTTCTTCTAACCATTGTTCAAGACAGTTATTAATGGCCTCCGTGCAGAGTTCACCCTCTTCAAAGGGTGTCAGTACGGCGTCGGAGCGATAGATCAGTTCTGGTTTGCCCAGCTCCATCCGCTCGGTTATCGGATTT
The DNA here is from genome assembly GCF_049310205.1 of Endozoicomonas sp. ALC013. Classification (NCBI taxonomy): domain Bacteria; kingdom Pseudomonadati; phylum Pseudomonadota; class Gammaproteobacteria; order Oceanospirillales; family Endozoicomonadaceae; genus Endozoicomonas; species Endozoicomonas sp. ALC013. Next base: position 1,866 of record NZ_JBLYNS010000033.1, read on the forward strand.
CACTCAAGGTATGCAGAGGCGATCATGGCACGGCTGGTGGTAGAACCAAAGTCGAGGCCAATCATCATTACAGACTGATTACCGGTAAAGTGTCTGAACATTTCGGTCTATGGCTGGAAGGAATACAACAATCATTTGGCAGCACAGGCTACTTTACCTGAGAGGGCTTAAAACCAAAACAGATTTGATGTGTTTACTTATAAAAGATTAAATTTTTACAAATTACATGGAGTTATCAGCCGCTGGTGGCTGTTTGCCGTGGTTTGTGAAAATTAACGTACAAAAGGGTATTCGTGCTAAAAGGTTTGGAGGGTATCGCTCTTGCAGGGAATAACGCTGTTTTTGTTTACCAACGATTTGAGGCTGAGTGATAACCGGGCCTTGATGCAGGCCGCTGCCAGCTGTAAACACCTTGTGTGTGTCTATTGTGTTGACCCTGCCTGGTTTAAGCCAGGCCATTACCAGTCAAGGGTAATGGGCGAGCATCGCTGGCGTTTCCTGTGGGAGAGTATTCAACAGCTTGAATCACAGCTTGAACAGCGACGGCAAAAACTGTTGGTGCGTTTGCAAAGTCCGTATCAAGCAATCGAACAAATGCTGAAAGCCCATAAAATCGATGCAGTCTATCGCAGCCGTAATACGGGTTTTCAGGAGAGTGCCTATTGGCAAAGTCTTAAGCAGAACTTCCCGGCAGTCACCTTCAATGAAGTTGAAACATTTACGCTCTTCCACCAGAACGATCTGCCATTTGCCCTGGACGAGCTGCCGGAAACATTTACTCAGTTCCGAAAGCACGTCGAAAATCTGCCCATTACCGAAGCCGCTACCGCACCGGATATCATGCCAGGGCCCATGCCCGGTTTGAATTACCATTCCGACAGGTTGCCGGCAAAGGCCAAAACCAACAGCCCGTTTACCGGTGGTGAAACGGCAGGGGCAGAGCATCTGAAGCACTATTTCTCAGCGCTGCTGCCAACCACCTATAAAGAGACGCGAAACGCCTTGCAGGGTTGGGAGACCTCAACCAAATTTTCACCCTGGCTGGCCCATGGCTGTCTCTCCGCCCGGCAGATTTTCCAGGCACTCCGGCATTATGAGTCATTGATTATGGCCAATGAATCCACCTACTGGATTCAATTTGAATTGCTGTGGCGTGAATATTTCCAATGGTACGCCCTGAAGCATGGTGTTCGGCTGTTTTCATCCAGAGGCATCCGGGATAAGTGTCGGTTGTCCTGCTTTTACCCGGAACGGTTTCAGAAATGGTGCGCTGGTAATACACCCTGGCCCATTGTGAACGCCTGCATGAAAGAGCTGCAGGCCACCGGTTACCTGTCCAACCGTGGGCGGCAAATAGTGGCCAGCTGCTTTATTCATGAACTGGGGATGGACTGGCGCTACGGGGCTGCCTGGTTTGAGCAGCAACTGGTGGATTATGACGTGGGCAGCAACTGGGGCAACTGGCAGTATCTGGCGGGCGTGGGTGCTGACCCGAGAGGGAGTCGCCATTTTAATTTGGATAAACAGGCTCAGCAGTTCGATCCTGATGGCAGCTATATCAACCGTTGGGGAGGGCATAAAACCTACCCTCTCGACAGTGTTGATGCGGCTGACTGGCCTATTATGCCGTGATCATACCAACTCCGCCTTCTAAATATGATAACGAGCAAGTCGTTTTGGACCGCTGGGCAAGGCGGAATGACGAGTAATAGCAGGGCTACTTGTGCCCTCGGGTATTGCGAGGAATTCCAACGAAGATCCAGCGGTTCAAAAAGACAAAAAGACAAAAAGACAAAAAGACAAAAAGACAAAAAGACAAAAAGACAAAAAGACAAAAAGACAAAAAGACAAAAAGACAAAAAGACAAGAGCAAAAAAGGACACCGAGCAAAAAAGGACACCCACTTTTTAAAAAGTGAAGAGAAGAGCAAAAAAGGACACCCACTTTTTAAGAGCAAAAAAGGACACCCACTTTTTAAAAAGTGAAGAGAGGGTGCGTCATTTATCCATTTTTTAAAATGATAGTATTGATCGTTTTAAGAAATCCTCATTCATACCAAGCAGGAAGAGCCTGGAAGATACTATCGAGACAATATAAGAAAGAGCCCTACAGAAAACTCTGGTCACATTAAAGTAAATGAAAATGTGTTGATCAGGCAGGATAGAGATTACCGCTCACAGACATCCCATGAACCCAGCATTTTCCGGTGCTTTTTGCATAAGCCTTCAGTGAAGCCAGCTTGCCGACTGCTCGGTGAAAACGATTCTGCCATCGCATAGTCTCCAGCCATTCATTTGGGTCAATACCCAAGCGTTCCAGGATAGGTGGTACATCGTCAGTTATACGGCCACATTTGCCTTTGCGGACAATTCGGCCAGACCAGTCAACCAGTTCAAAGTAGCTACTGAGTGGGTATGGAATCGCCTGTTCAGGGTTTTGACCCTGAGCTTTTAACGGTTTCAAGTGCGGCTTTTGTTTTTTTCCATTTGCACTGTCGTATGACTCAATGCGCTCTTTAATAGAGGTATGTTCTGAGGTTTCCAGCGTTGCGGCAATTTTTGCCCGGATGGGGTTTAAGTCGACATAGGCCATGCAAGTCAGCAATGCTGCCTCGTCTAACAGGGATTGACTTTTGTAACGACCTTCCCAAAAGCGTCCTTTGCACTCATCCTCTTTATTAGCCAGCCGGGCTAAGTATTCGTTGAGACAGCGCATGAACCAGCTGATATCCATTAAACGACCTCGGTACTCCTGGGCATATTCTTCGATGCGCAGCAGCTCTGCTTTGCCTGGCTGGTCGCCGGCAAGATAACGCTGAACCAGGTGTGGACCAGAAAACAGCTGCGTCCAGCGTTGTAAGACTTCTTTAGTGTCCCATTTTTTGGCTTGCTGACTATTAATATGGAGCACCACATGATAATGATTGGACATCACCGCATAAGCACAGACTTCCAGAGCAAAAATACCAGAGAGCGCTTTCAACCGATCAACCACCCACTGCCTGCGATGCTCATAGTTTTTGCCTGAGAAATTGTCTTGGCCGCACAGGAAAGCCCTGCGAACGCAGCGTGCCATGCAGTGGTAGTAGGGCGTACTGGCTGGATCTATGAGGTTTTTTCGGGCGGTCGTCATGTCATTTTTTTTGGTTACTGGGTATATGTGCTTAATGCCATAAGAGGCTCCAGAAGAAAAATAGACGGTGTGGCCGATTAGTCAAATTTTTGGGTGTCCTTTATTTTTGACGATTACCGATGGAGAATCGATCCTGTGTTACCAGTGGGGTTTTGTTCCATTGACCACGGTAACTCAGGGAGTAGTTGAACTGTTGGCCGAAATAGATGAAGGGAACTTGGAAACCTGCATTCAGCGTGATCAATGCAAAACGGGAGGTGCCTTCGTTAAATGCTTCTTCCGGCGCGGGCATGGCATCAAAAGCGCCCGTCCCTCGGCGATAGGCGACTGACATATTAAGCACACTCTGACCAATAAACGCCTGGTGCTGAATATCTGCTGCCCAACCTGCGGTGCGACGTCGTTGCACTAATACTTCGGTGTCATTGATGAAGTTCCTGGAGCGACGGAGCCAACCTTCAAGACCGAGAGTGAGTTTCTGGGAGGCATCCCGATAAACCAAACGAGATAATTTGGCGCTACCAGTTTCGCTGTCACCACTGTAGATATAATCGGTTGTGGCACCAGCGACAGTCTGATGATATTCACTCTTGCTGGAAGAAAAACTGAGTGACCAGTATCCCACGGGAATTACGTAATACAGTGAGTGGCCTTGTGTTCCGTAGTCTCTTGAGTCTCCTCCGCCCAGGTCATTGGAGAATGAGGAACAAATCATTGAGTAGAAATGGGTTGTCGACAGAGAGAGTGGCAGAGCCCTGGTAGCGTCCCGTAGCTTCACTGCCAGAGTCATCAGTGGAAAGAGTGAAGCGAAGGGGTTGTTTTTGCTTCCATAAGACGACCAGATCACTTTCTCCGGGCTGTGTTCCCGGCACAATCTGAATATCTGCTTCTGCAGTGGGCAGGCGTCGTAAGTTCTCCAGGGCTTGTTCAATGTCTCGCAGGTTCAATAAGTCTCCGGGCGATGCTGGGAATGCTGTCCATAGATTGGTGCCGCGCTGGGAAAAATTATCGAAACGGATAGATTTGATGCGGCCTGGCACTATGAATAATTCAAGCTCACCATTATTTAGGTCTTGAGGATTCGCCAGCACCCGGGTAGTTACATAGCCTTTTTTGATAATGGCATTCTGGATACGTTTCATGATCAGGTTGACGTCCTGGCCACCAAGACAGCGGCCAAGGGCCTCGTCACCCGGCTGATCCGCAGCGGAAAGAGCCCACTGGAACTGATCTGCTTCATCACCGGTTAAACGGATAATGTCGATCATGAAACAGTTGGTTTCTTCAGGTAAGGATTCAGCGACGGCCTTTGGAATTTGCAGGCGAACATCCGGTTCAGGGATTTGTTGTTTACGAATTACCTCTTCACGCTCTTGCTGGCGCTGGATTTCATTGGTGGGGTTAGGAGCATTAGCGTAGCCTGACATTGGTAAAGGAATCATAGCCGACAGAATCAAGAGATGTACTGCTCGATTGCAAACTCGCTTCAACAACTCATCCCTAAAAGACAACGTCAACTCCAGTATGAACTTTTATTTATTTTTGTGATTCGACTCTACATATAATACAAGCGACGTGTAAAGTGGTTGCCGGTTTAATGAGGCACTATTCTAATTAAGGCCTGACCGAGAAAGAAGCGATTGAATTAAGTACTGTGCTTCAGTACAACCTGAGCAAATTTTTGGGTGCCCTTTATTTTCTTGATTACCCGCGTGGTAGTGGTGTTGATAGCTCAGCATGGGATCTGAAAGCCCTGGGTCAGGTGGAAGTCGTGCCTTTTGAAAGGGGGGAATCTAACAGGTTTCTGGGATAACCGGCATACGGCGATATATCCATTGGGATAGCAGTTTTCGCAATGTAAGTCTTTGAAATAGAACCGGTCAAATGAAGAGATTAGTTTTAGTTAGCGACACTGACCAGCTTGTTAATGAAAAATTCAAACGGGGTAGAGACTGTCAACGATCACGAAGTGAAATATAATCACTTTCAGTCAGTAGCCAATTTTACAGAAAACTTTTCTTGATCTGTTCTCTCCGTTCTTCGACCATCCGGTCACCTGCCCGGCGTAAAGTGACCGAGTAGACGGTGAAGGCTCTTCTTTTTCTCAAATCGTCCGTGTCAACGTATTCCTCTTCCTCCGCGTTAAAGGTAATGACTGTTTCATTGTCACGGCTGAAGTCCCAGGTTGGCACAGTGTACTCTGCAAGGAGTGGATAAAAGTAGCGTTCTGATTTCAGCATTCTGAAGCCTTCTTCAGGATTGGAGAAATCAAAAAACTGCAGCGCTACACTACTACTGTAACGCGGAAACTGTCCATTGACGGCCAGCGTATTCCCATCGGGACTGGGAATGGCCTGGCCCCAGCAAAAATTAAGCAAATTGAAATGATCGCCCCGTTGTGGGTAATGTATTCCAGTGGATAGATTGACCAGAAGCGTTGAATATACTGACTTACCCGTCAAAACCCAGTCCTGGTTCTTGCACTGAAAGAAATTGTGTACTGGGTTCAAGCCATGCCGAATGAGATCCACCAGGACCTGACCGTCACTGCACCGTGTTATTTTGATGCGGCTGTGGCTTGTTTCCTCCCGATCATCTCTTATGACCGGAAGGTAAAAACCTGACTCCAGTTGATATTTCTGATCCAGCCGCGTTACCGTTGCCAAGGGTAAGTATGAATACAACCGGGAGCACGCCCTTTGATCGGCTTCATCAAACCTTTTCTGGTTCAGTTCGATCCATCGGGTATCCTTCCAGCATGCGTCGGTGTGCCTGTGGTCGCAGCCTCTATGATCCAGTCCGGTTGCCTCTGACTCAGGGCCTGAGGCCGTGGCATCTGAACCGGTCCCACGAATATTTTCTGCTGCTGTCTGGGCGGGTTGCAGAGATTGGTCTTCGCCTTCACAGCACGTTACTGAAGCAGCATTAGCAGGCACACTCAGGATTTCGGATGCGGGCAGGGGCAATGAATGTGACGGGTTGAGTTGTTGCCTGCAGTCAGCCTCGGACACTGTCGTAATCCGAGAGTCTCCCAGCATTTTGTTGACATCACCACCCTCAGGTAGTTCAAGTCCGGAATCAAGCCATCCGGTTGTCCCGCCGTCAGTGCTGGTGATACGGTGGGGACCAAATCCTGCAGAGCAGGGATTTGCTGCTGCGTCAGGTATCGGCTGAGTATTGTTCGGGGTATGACCACAAAAGTTGGGACTCAGAGGATTAGACATCAATTGTCCTCAATTTTTGATTTATTAAAAGAGATTGAGAATGTCTGGCCAGGCAGCCACCATAGCCAGATCACGAATTGTCCAGTCAAGTTTATGAATCCTGATCTGTCAATGCCTCTGCCGGTGAATATGATGTTTCTGTGGTATAACAATGCCCTGACTTTTACTGAATACCCGGTGTTGAGTTGTCTTGAATACTCTTTGGTCCGTAGCGATGAGGTTGTTCTGAGCCGGACCGTCAATTTAACGTAAAGTAGGCATGAAGCACTCCCAAAGAGCAAAAACTGCTGACAACAAGGTTGATCGAACCGCACAAAAGCAATGCCCCGTCTGTCATCGTCCTTTTTCCTGGCGAAAAAAGTGGGAGCGCTGTTGGGAGGAGGTTCGTTACTGTTCAAGGCGCTGCCGATCTCAACGAAACCGGGTGATGGATGAAAAACAATAAACGCTACTCTACCCTCAGACTGATTCTTGGAGACCAGCTCAACGCCCGCCATAGCTGGTTCAGCAAGCAGGATGACGACTGTATTTATGTGATTGCCGAACTGCTTCAGGAAACCGGTTACGTTAAGCACCATGTACAAAAAATCTGTGGTTTTTTTCTCGCCATGGAACAATTTGCCATGGCATTGCAGAAAGCGGGGCATCAGGTTCTGCATTTGACGCTGGATGAAACCAAAGACTTTGCCGACCTGCCATCATTGATTCTTCACCTGTGCCAGCAATATGCAGTGACCCGTTTTGAATACCAGAGGCCTGATGAATACCGTTTGCTGGCACAGTTAAGAGATTTTGAACCCGATAAAGCCCTCTTTAAAAAAGAGTGGGATACCGAACACTTTCTGGTTCCGTTTGAGGCGCTTGGCAAACGGTTCAAGCCCGGTAAGCCCGGCAGAATGGAAACGTTCTACCGAAAGATGCGCCAGCAGCATAATGTCCTGATGCATGATGGCCAGCCGGAAGGCGGGCAATGGAATTATGATGCAGATAATCGCTGTAAGCTCAAAGCTGCTGATATTGATGCGATCCCGGAACCCTTAATGTTTGCCAGTTCAACCGCGTCAGTACTGGAGCGGCTGAAACGCCATAAGGTACAGAGCTTTGGTGATATTAGCACTCATCTGCTCTGGCCGATTACACGCCAGCAGTCATTAACATTACTCAATTATTTCTGCACCCATTGCTTGCCGCATTTTGGTCAGTTCCAGGATGCCATGACCGCGAACAGTGACCATCAGTGGAGTCTTTACCATTCCCGGCTCTCCTTTGCCCTGAATACCAAAATGCTCCACCCGAAACAGGTGATCGATAAGGCGATCAGCGCCTGGCGGGAAAACCCTGAAGCGATTTCACTGGCGCAAATAGAAGGCTTTGTCCGTCAGATCCTGGGGTGGCGTGAATATATTCGGGGTGTCTACTGGAGCAATATGCCGGACTACGAGTCCATGAACTACCTGAAAGCGACCAGCGATCTGCCTGATTGGTTCTGGACCGGTCAGACACAAATGAACTGTATGCGTCATGCCATTACTCAGTCATTGCAGTATGCCTATGCGCATCATATTCAGCGGTTGATGATTACCGGCAACTTCTGCCTGCTGGCGGGTATTGATCCTGATCAGGTCGACCAGTGGTACCTGGGCATTTATATCGATGCGATTCAGTGGGTAGAGCTGCCCAATACCCGGGGCATGTCGCAGTATGCCGACGGCGGCATGGTGGCATCAAAACCCTATGCAGGCAGTGGTAATTATGTGCAGAAAATGAGTGACTATTGCCCAGGCTGTGTTTACCAGGTGAAGGAAAAAGAGACAGAAAGTGCCTGCCCTTTAAACAGTCTTTACTGGCATTTTATGGAGAAACACCGGGAGATGTTGCAGAGCAATCCACGGACCGCCCTGGTTTATAAAGGGTGGGACAAAAAGGGCTCAGCGGACAGGAATGCCATCCTGAAGCGGGCCCGGTGGTGTATTAATCATCTGAACGCGCTGTAAACATTTGATAGCCTGATAGAGCCGCCGCTGAGGGAGGCTTATCGGTAGGGTATTGTTGGGCAATGGAGTGAAGGACCCAAGAGCGTGGGAACCAGATCCTGGTTAGGAGCTGTCCTGAAATAATTTCCACATTTCTGAGTTTCAAAACTACGTTCGTCCTGAGCCTGTCGAAGGGCGTGAACTCCGGCCTCATGTATTGTGCCAATCACCCTTCGATACTTCGACAAGCTCAGCACTCAGGATGAACGGAGATCGAGTCCAAAATGTGGAAATTATTTCGGGGCAATTCCTTACTACAGATCATGGCTTGAGGTGGTTCACAATAATGGCGAGTGTCTCTTCAACCTTGTCAAACCGGTTATCAATGTTATTGAGTCGGTTATCAATGTTATTGAGTCGGTTATCAATGTTATCGAGTCGGTTATCAATGTTATCGAGTCGGCTTTCAATCTTATCGAGCCTGCTTTCAACTCTATCGAGTCGGTTTTCAACTCTATCGAGTCGGTTTTCAACCGTATCCAGACGATTTTGAATCCTGTTGAAGCGTTCACGGTTTTCCTGCTGGTGGGCATCCACCTTTTTGTTGAGTGTTTCGATCGCTATTTCGTGCCGCACACTGTGCAGGAACAGTTTTTTAATATCGTTCTGTGAGTTTTTAACGCTGATCTCTATTTGATGAATAGCATTCCAGAGCGCATCACTGTCTTTATCGTGGTTCATAAGGACAACTTCTGATTATTTTTGATGCGTTGAGAATAGCAGAGAATTGCCTCGTTCCCGGGTTTCTTTGAGGGAACGAGGGTGTGGGTATCTAACCCATCAGGCAGGTTTTGGCACCCAGGCTTTACACCAGCCTTCCGGTTCTACGGAGTTTGCCGGAAAAAGCCGGCAACCCTGGTTATCCGGGGTATAGAGCGCGCAATTCTCACACTTTCGTCCTTCCTGGTAGCCATCTATGGATTTAGCGTCGGCCTGTGTCTTCTTATAGGAAAGCCCTATTGCGGTAGGGTTGGACTCATCAAGTGCGGGGAGCGCATCAGCCCGGGCCTGGCGGCTGGGAATATTAAGAAGGGGAATAAGCGCGGATGCTGCGGCCAGTTGTAGAAACCGACGCCGGGTGGGGCCACGCTTTTCAGAATCGAATGGTTTTTCAGACATGGGAGTACCTCATCGTACTTTTATGTTTTTTAAACCTGATAGTATCAAGGCTTAAAACTTTTCTAATCATACGAGTAGGTATATCTCACGGATCATGGGGGAAATCAATCAGAAACGAAGTCGTGCAGGTTTTGTCGGGTAATCAGGCGGCTCACCGGCTCACCTCCATATTGTCGACAATCGCTGCGTCAACCGGGCCTTCGCAAGGGTGTATGGCTTTTCGGGCAGCACCACCTCTGGCGACCAGGACGAGGTCACCTATGTCGGCACCAACGGTATCAACGGCCACCAGTGACTGGCCGATTTCCTGCTCGCAGGGATTGATCAGCTCAACGATCATTAATTTGAAGCCACTGAGACCATCCTGCTTGGTGCTATCTAATGAAGAAGCCCATAAGCGCCGACCTTTTATAGATTTTCTCTCAAAGATTTTCTATATTCCAAGGGGTTTTCAAAGAATGGATGCATCTGTAAATGGAACGCCAAGTTTTATTGCTTCTTCAGTAAAAGATAAATTCAAAACTGGAAGTGGTTCCGATACGCTTGAAATATTAATCACTTACTCAAGCATAATCTTAAATCAGAGCACTTCTGCTGAACGCTATTTTATACAGGATGAATGTCTCCCGATCACTGCATTACAGCAGTCCGGTGTTAACCCGTTCATTGTCAAATAGATATTTCAATAATCTTGGGCTGCCATAACTGGCAGCAAGATGAAAACAAAGTAATTTGAACCACGATGCTACGTGATCTATATGGCTCATAGTGTGAAAGGAGCAGAGTCATAAAGCTCTGCTCTATCCCGGTTATAAGGCAGCATCAAATCATACGCATTGGCTTTAACGATTGTGGTTTTTCAAAGGGTGAGGATCTACCTTCTAACTCTAATATGTATTCATTTAATTCACTAAAGCTTGTTTTTAACTCAAACATCTTTAAAATCATTTCCGTTTCACGTCTTGTTAGAACACTCTGCCAATTATTTTTGCTTAATAATGGAGTGGAGGTATTGGCTTCACGACAAAAAGGTTGACATACTGCTCTCTGATTTGCAGATTGGATTGCTTTGCACTTATGAGAAAATTTTGATGCTATTTTATAAAGTATGTAAGAAAGTGACCTTATTCTTTCTGGATCACTATCTATTTTTATTTTATTATTAAAATCTGATATTTTGAAATGACAATCTTTAGAAAAATACAGTGTATTAGAATCATCTAGATCCACATAATCTATAAGGTCTTTCTCTCTTATATATAAATATCCTGCGATAATGTTTTTGAAAATGTGAGCAATTTGATCAGGTTTCAGGGTGATAGAGTCTATACCAAATAAACCTATCATGTCAGCCAAGTCACAGTCAGCCAACTCTAATGCGATATTATATGGATAATATGAGGTTGCTGTGTCCTGAAAACCTAAAAGACGTACTATGTTTGTATGGGGGTTAAGTTGTTTCAAACATTCAACTTCATAGCATCCTATATCTTTTTTCGTTCTTTTTATTGCAATATATTCATCGGCATCCTGTTTTTTAGCAACAAAGCACTTGCCATTTGCTCCTGAGCCGATTAAATGCATCACCTTGTAATTTGAAAATTTAAATTCGAGTGCTTGACTTTCCTGGGAAGTATTAACTTCTCTACTGCTTCCAATGGGTGATTTTGCTATCGCTAGTGAGCTCTGGGCTTGCATATATTTACCTGTATTACAGCAAATGGAAAAATGACTTTTCTAGTCAAGAGATGGATAAATTTCTACCTGCCAATTTACGAAAGTACTCCGAGTGAAATTCTTATAACAACAACTTCTTCGTGTGGACTGCGCCGAACAAGCGGGGGTAGGTACTTAATGTGCAACAGTAAGCACCTATATAATGTAAAATCAGAAGACGCCGTTATTGTTCTTAATATCGCCACCGTTAATTAGAGAGTAAAGTCGCATAAAGCCGTCCAGTGCTTGAATTGAGTCCCAGTGCTCAACGATCCTGCCATTTTCAAGCCGCCAAGTATCAACAATATTCATTCCTTTTTTATCATTACCCCTGTCTTCTTTCTTCAAAGTAGCATGTGAGTGAAAAATTACGTAATTACCATCAACATAAATATGCTTCACGTCATAGGTGTAATCGGGATAGTCCTCAACAAACTCTTTTAAAAAGCCAACCAGGCCAGTGACTTTATCAGGTAAATTACGATTGTGTTGAACATACGAGCTATCGTTATACTTCTCGAGAATGTAATCAAAATTATGGTTATTCATCAGATTTTGTACGAAGTCCGTAATTAAGGTAGCATTAGCCAACTCTTGCTCTGTCCAATCATTTTTTTGTAAAGATTGCAGGTTTATAATCAACTCGTCTGCATTACCCGCAGGTGCAGTAAGACTTACCAACAGTAGCAGAGTTGATGCAATGGTCTTCCACATATAGTGCTCCTTCCAATGTCGTTGGTTGTTCAACATGTTATTTGAATATCATGGTATATATTAGTAACCTGCTCTACAAGAAGGTACCAGAATGTCATCTAGGCACATTTTGGTAACCCTCTGACCTATCTTGGCAAAAGGGCTGTGGTATGACTGTAAAATGCGAAAACAGAGATAAAGACAAAAAGCGGGTATTTTATAACACCGAAGACTGTCCTATTCGTAATGTTGTGGCTCAGATAGGCGACAAATGGTCAGTACTCATTTTATTTGCACTGGTCGAGGGTCCTGACAGGTTTAACTCTATTAAATACAGAGTAGTAGGCATCTCACAGCGTATGCTTACTCAAACACTCCGAGACCTTGAGCGAGAAGGTTATGTTACCAGAACTGTATACCCTGAAGTGCCAGTAAGAGTAGAGTACGAGCTTACCAGAATGGGCAAAGATTTAGTAAAACCCCTGTATCAGTTGGTTTCCTGGGCGGAAAAGCATCATGATAAAATAAAGCGTTCGCGCAAAGTCTATGATGCTAAAGTTAATGTCTCAAGCTATTAATGTTCAAAATGCAATAAAAGATGGGACTTATTAATGAACGTCCAAATACACGGACTTGCTGCATTCTCGTACACACGGAACAAGGAGCGTGATGACCAGGGTTCAATGGTAATAGCCTTTGCAAGAGCTGTGATGGCGATATCGATTGGAATAAAAATACAGGGAACCTGGTTGAAGAAAACAGGTCAAACAAACACGTTGACATTGAACTCAGGTATTTCAATATGAACACATTATCAGGAACACTGAATCGTGATACACCAATGCCTGAATTTGAACGTGTCTATCCGTATCCACCGGCTCTGATTCTGGATCCTTCCAAGCAAAAAAAGTTTGCCTGTTTATATTCAGAGCCAAGGCCACATATTCTTTCCGATCCTTATCAGCTGCCATGCGGACACATTATTTGTAAGCCATGCATAGAAAAAAATATTAAAGACAGAGAGATAACCTGCCCCCTGGCTGAATGTAACAGCCGCATAAATATAAAAGATATTTTTGTCGATGCAGCTTATGCGAGGGAGATCAATGGTCTTATTGTCGAGTGCCTGGAACCACAATGCAGCTGGAAAGGGGAGTTTCAAAATTATCAGAAAGTTCATGTCTATAACTGTAATGGACCAACATCAAAAAAGTATCTGACAGAAGAAATAAAATACTTAAAAGAGCGATATAAACACAACATAAAAATACAGCCTGAAAGTAACACTGATTCAGACGCCTTAAAGGAAGAACTGGAGAATACGATTCAGGAAAATAAGAGGCTGACAGAGCAAGTCCAGTCACAAAGCCAGAAAATCAAATTACTTGATGTGGAATTGGAAACAGCTAAATCTGAGAATTGCTCATTGTCAACCGTCATAAGCACAATTGTTAATGACCAACAATTGTCCGTACGTTCCGGATATGACAGCCATACCTCCAACATCGAAACGAAAGCCGGACCGCCGAAGGTCAAAATGGATAATGTATCAAAGGTGGTTCCACCGGCAACTGTCGCTCAACCATCTGCATCAGCAGGAGTTGGGGATGTTGTCTATTCATGGCAATTTGATCATGCTGAAAACTTAAATAAAACGGGTGGGGTAATACAGAAGAGTGAGCCATTCCAAATCAACAACCATACCTTTCAGTTGTTATTAGTGAAACAAAGTCATGAATACCTGTCTTTGTATGTTCGTGTGATCAACGGAGGCAATGATGGCAAAGCCGAATGGCCCTGCAGTGAATCCATGAAATTTATTATGAAAGATCACAGCAAACATAAGAAAGACATTATAAGGACGATTCATCTATCAAGAGCTCCGGGTGAGTGCCGAAGATCCCCGGGGAAGACCCCACATCCTCTCGTAGGCTTTAAAGAATTTTGCAGTCTGTCCAGTTTACAACCCCCGAAGTGGGATTATCAATCCTGCTATTTGGATTCCAATAGCGAAACAACGATAGATGTGCTGTCAGCCGCTCAGATTAAACCCAATTTTTTAAATTCACCATACGACGTGATCGAAGGTAGCGGCCTGATCAGCTGGCCCATCCGAAATTGCAAACAATTAGTTAACGGTACCCGACACAGTGATCATGTATTACATAGCCCGGTTTTTTATACGTCAGATGAAGGATACTGCTTCAAACTCATTCTGGATTTCGAAGGTACCTACCAATCAAATCATACCAGGGCGACAGTTTGTGCACAGGTTATGCCAGGCAAGCATGACGAAAAACTGACCTGGCCGGTATCCGGAGGAATAAAGGTTTCACTACTGGATAGAAGACATACCATCGAAGACCATCAAAAAAAGGACATATCAACTGTTATACCAGTGAAGTCGAAAAATAGAGTGGTACAAGTTCAATCTTGTTATGACGAACATAAAGCACGAACGGTAACTGTAGATTTCTTTACTTTAATGATGCTTAAAGAGGATCAAAAGGATCTTGGCAAACCTATTTATAAATTTAATGATGAGATTGTCATAAGGGCCGAGTATATTCCGTTTGGACTTGAGTAGTCGAATGCTCAAATGCCCGAGGGTCTTTGAAAACTGTATTTCCATACTTGCAAAGATTGAACTATTCAATGATTCAACGGTCAATATTATCAACTCAGTTTCTCGTTGACTGCCGGAGGCTGGTAAAACATGGAAATCTACAGTGTATTATTATCCAGCAGTCAGGTTCAGAAAAATGACTACTCCGCTTTGTTGGTTATTTTATAGAGAAACTGTAAGCCTCCAGGAACCCAATCAAAGAGTCCGTTGATATGCAACCTCAAAATAATAACGTTTACAGTTTTGATATTATCTATCCAGGTGTTGGCAAGCCCGAATTAGTTGGCGCTGCTGCTGGTGGTGTTATTGGTTGCTGTTCAGGGCATGCGGTTGAAGGGTGTATGATAGGTGCATTCCTGGCCAAATTATATGGAGATTCTCTGAGCGAACCTTATCGGATAAATACAGGAGGAATAGGATACAGCAACAGAACCATAACTCTGCACATGCCAACCATACAACGTATAAACAGAGACTAATTGAAGATAAAAATTGGGTGTTGTCAGGGCCTGTTGATGCTTCGCTGCGTGCTCAGCTTTAACGATATTAAATATTTGCGGCAAGTATTAGAAAAACATCTATTTTACTGCCATAACCCATGGATTGGTTAGCCTTTGGCGACTGACCAGAAAGGCGCTCAATAATCAACAGTCCTGTTCTGGTAACTGCACATCATGCCATGGGTATATTTGCATGGAGGGATGATCTGTCTATCCAAAAGGTTATCAAATGAAAATTGATTCTTCCTTACCAAACGCATTCAACCCTCAAACCATGGCCGCACAAACCTCTAAGAAGGCAGGTCTCAGTGTTTGCCAGGGGTATATCCTGTGTGGGAATGATTTGGCGCAGAAGCATGAACACAAACCGATCGTTGACTATCAGGTAAGGCAACTTGCCGGTGTTGCCCTGAAGGCAGGCACAATTTTGATGCGCCGTGCGGCAGGTTTTGCTTTCAGCGAGGTGATGAATTCACCCTATGTTGGTGCTGTGGCACCGGGGCTAAAACAATCAATGCTGTTTTTTGCGGCTTTGTATAATCAGCAGCAGATGGCTCAAGCGGCATCCAGATCCAGTCAATTTCACTCAACCTTACCTGCAACAACTACCCCTGTAACTACTGCTATCGATACGGAATTGACACCCTCAACCTTTACAACTCCTGGCCAAACCAAAACGCCAGAAGCAATAACAGCTTCCGTTCAAACCCCGACATCCAGCCAAACAACAACGTCTGCACAAACAACGACGTCTGCACAAACAACAACGCCAGAAGCAATGACAGCTTCTGCCTCTCCCCCGACGCCCGACCCAACCACAGAGCCTCAGGCGGCATGCGCAGATGATCAATTCACCTGTGACAATGGCGAGTGCATCGGTAAGGAGCATCAATGTGATGGAAGTAAGGGAGTGCGTTATATGGATTGTGAGGATGGCTCCGATGAAGACTACTGCACACCGGATGTATGTAACCAATTAAAGCGGTTTATTTGTGCTGACGGCACCAAATGTATTTCGTTAAGGTTTCAATGTAGTGGACTTTCTGGTGCGAACACGCAATGTGATGATGGCTCCCATCTAGATAACTGCACAGAGGATGTATGCAGCAAGTTAGGGCGGTTTATTTGCAATAACGGTGAATGTCTTCCTTCCTATGTTAAATGCGATGGAGATTACGATTGTGCTGATTACTCGGATGAGCGGGGGTGCAGTACTTTTACAACACCAGCACAAACCACAATACCCGAACAACTCACAACGTCGGAACAATTCACAACGCCTGAACAACTCACAACGCCCGAACAACTCACAACGTCGGAACAACTCACAACGTCGGAACAATTCACAACGTCGGAACAATTCACAACGCCCGAACAACTCACAACGTCGGAACAATTCACAACACCGGAACAACTCACAACACCGGAACAACTCACAACGTCGGAACAATTCACAACCCCCACACAAACCATTCTTGAAACCAGTTCTAACTATACAGAATTTGAACACCCGACAGACACCTCCAGCGAACTCTCAGCCTATGCCTTGTTCGCTATACCCGCTGTCTTGGCAGTGGGAGTCGGCTCGTATGCCCTTTGTGCCTACGCAAGCTATAAGGCCATTAAGCGGGCTGTTCCGACATTACCAGCAGGGCAAGCGTTATCACGATCACTCTGGCATCCCTTGTCTTTCCGGCAGTCCCAACAGCAATTGGCGGCTGTAGCAGCCCCATCAATTGGCTCTGATAAAACAAAGGAAGTACTTGAAATGCAGCAGAAACTTGTTTAGCAGGAAAAATCAGAATGAGTCAGTAAACAGGAAAGACTTGATTATTCCCGTTTTTATACCAGACTCGGCTTCTGGTCATATTCGGGAGACAGCCAGTATTTTTTTAACGGACTTTTATGAGTGAACATTTTTAAATGAAATGTATAAAAAACGCACTTTAAAATATTTACTATGACTTCCGTCACTCCTGAACATCTCAAGTTATTCACGCCCACTGCTTCATCCGTTCTGGTCTGTCACCACCTGTCCATGCAGCCTTGCACTGCCGAGGTATTCAATGGTCGTCAGTTGGTCGTGTGCGAGAACCCCAATACACGACTCATCCGTTCCTCTGATTGTCGATGCGATACGCTGTTTCGTGATGATGCTGACATTCAGGAATTAGATACGTTGTTACAGAACCGGAGTGTTGATATTCATGCGAAAAAAGCCCGGTATATAACCCGGACTTCAGCGTTTGGGCCCCGAGAGATGGTGTATTGGCGTTCTCCGCTGAAAGAACTTAACCCAAATATACTGGAGCAACTGCAATGGTATCTGAGTAAAGAGGGGGTTGATATCAATCAGCCCATCAACCAGGCGCAGCAAACCCTGTTGCATCAGTTCTGTAAAGCGAGCTGTCTCTATCACAGGGAGCCGGAAACGCTGCACCCTGTGCATCCTGATACGGTGGTGAAATTGCTTTTGAGCCGTGGGGCCTCACTGCTTCCTGATCGCGCTGGTAACACACCATTACACCTCGCCTGCAATGTTGGAGCTACCCCGGAGCTTTTGGAAATATTGCTGGAAAAGGTCAATGGCAGCCCGGAAATCCTTGATGCAGTTAACAACGACAGGAAAACAGCCCTGTCCGAGGCGCTCAGTTCATCAGCATGGGTTGGTATAGCGGTGCTTCTGTTGCGCTCGGGAGCCAGTATCGGTGACGCCGACAACAGGTATCATTACAGTCCGCTTCATGCAATGATCGAAAATCAACAGCTTACCAGTGAAAAACTGTACTTCCTTACCCGCTATGGGTTAGATATCAATAACTGCTTCAGTGAAGGCATACTCCCTTTCAATGAGTTTGTCAGGGATATGTATTACTGTAACTTCTACTTTGATTCCGATGTACTTCTTTACCTGTTAAAGGAAGGGCTGGCCCTGAACCGCCTCGATCGTTATGGTCAGTCCCTGCTTTCCATGTGTTTCGATGTTTTTGCCGGAAATATCGATTATTATCGAAAGCTTGAATTGTGTGCTTTTGTCTTGAAAGCTGCCTATAAATACCATTTTCCAGGAAATATTGATGCTCTGAAAGGCGCGGTTTCGGATGCATTAATGGAAAAACACGCAAAGGATATCTGTAAACTGTTAACAAGTTTTTCGGATGTTTTTTATCTCATTGATAACACCGTCGAAATCATTGCCAGCAACTTGAGTAAGCAAAATAAAAAGAAATTGGAAGGGTGGTTGAAACAAGTCAGAGATATTTATCCTCCGGATAGGAGCCTTCGTCCTTTTGTCTACCAGCCCTGTGAACATTTTGCGCACTCTTGTAAAAATTCTTTCATGCGTCATATGGACGCTGTTTACAATGCGGCAAGCACCGATTTTGCCGGGGTTGGGTTACTGGAATCAGATCTGGATTATTTTGAATCATTAGCACTAGAGCTAGAGATTAATGAGAAATCTGATTGTGATGATACTGAAGACCATCAGGACAATCATTCAGTACGATATTCAGATATTCATTTATATGACTGGCTTTTTGACTGTCGGTTTGCAGCATTACGTCAACTGCTTTTGTCACATAAAGAAATTCATAAGACTATCAGTCAGTATAAAAACAAGCTCGTGGGTGAATTATCCATTGACAATAAAGAGAAACTTGATCAATTGCTCAGGGAGACTACCTTGGTTGGTGAGTGTTAAGACCCATTAAAATTCTCTACTGTTTTGTCCTCAGTCAGTGCAGGGTTTGAGAGTTGTCTGAAATGGTCATGTACTTGAATGAATGTTTTCAGGGTGATTTGCAGAAGTCTCTCCATAACGGTTGGAGAGCAACGAATATCGTAAAAAATTTCCAGAGGTATTCAATGTACACACAGGCTTTAAACATTCTCAAACATACAAGACAACTCACCAACAGCCAATTTTCAGCAATGGCTGCCAACTCACTTCGAAATGAAGCCGGTAACAAATTGTTTTCGGGGCGGGTTGTTTTTGGGCAAGCCATACAAAGCCTGCATATGTCGGCCCGCTCTGAACGGCGTGATTTTTCTGATGATCAATACAGGCCAGGGAATGAGTGCGACCATGTTGAGATAAATATCCGGGATGATTCGCCATTTCCAGACAACGGTGATCATTACTGTGAATTTATCAACGACAAGAAGTCGGGAGCTAATAGTTACAGCCGCTTTGGAGGACCAGTTATGCGTTCAGTCACCCCTGATGATCTCAAGGCATTCAAGCCCATTGCATTACCCGTCGTGGTCTGTCACCACCTGACACTGGAGCCTAAGACGACAGAGATATTTAATGGACGTCAGGTGATTGTGTGCGAAACCCCGGGTACATGGTTAATCCGTAGCCCTGATTGCCAATGCAATACTCTCTTTCGAGGCAATGCTGACATTCAGGAACTGGATACGCTGTTAGAGAGCAGGGGTATTGATATTCGTGCGAAAAAAGTTCAGCACATAACCCAAGCTTCGGCGTATGGGCCCGATGATACCGTGTATTGGAATTCTCCACCGCGAGAAGCCGATCCCAAAATACTGGAGCACCTGCAATGGTATTTGAGTAAAGAAGGTGTTGATATCAATCAGCCCATCAATCAGGCGGGGCAAACCTTACTGCACCAGTTTTGTCGAGCGAGCTGTCTTCATTCACGCAGTGGTGGACAAAAGTACACAACGAATCCTGATACCGTGGTGGAATTGCTGTTGAGCCGTGGTGCCGAACTGGTTGCTGATCGCTTTGGTAACACGCCATTACACGTTGCCTGTCAAACTGGTGGTGCCTCCCTGGCGCTTATGGACAGGTTACTGGAAAAGGCCGGTGGCCGTCAGGAAATCCTAGACGCCGTGAACAGCAGTGGGAAGACAGCACTGTCAGAAACGTTGAGCTTAACGTCATGGGTCGGTCTTGCTGTGCTTCTGTTGCGGGCTGGAGCCAGTATCGACAACGCTGACAATCGTTACGAAAACAGTCCGCTTCATGCAATGATGGCGAGTCGGTTTCTCGACAGTGAAAAAATCAATTTGCTGACCCACCATGGGTTAGATATCAATCAACACACCAGCGAAGGAAAACTCCCTTTCAATGAACTGGTGCGGAACATTAAAACCTATTACTTCTATCGTGTTTCTGACACGCTTCTCTATTTGATAAAATCCGGGTTGCATCTGAACCGCCTTGATCATAATGGCCAGTCCCTGCTTGCCACATGTTTCAGTGTTTTTGAAGATCATGGTGAATATTTTCGCAAGCTGGAATTGTGTTCTTATGTCCTGAAAGCCGCGTATAAATACAATTTTCCGGGAAATATCGACACTCTGAAAGGCGCTATTTCAGATACGTTAATAGAAACCCGGGCAGGTGATATTGGAAAACTGTTAACCAGTGATGCGGATGTTTTTTATCTGATTGATAACACCTCTGACGTCATTGCCGACAATTTGAGTGCGCAAAATAAAATGACACTGGCAGCGTTGCTGGCAAAAGCCAGAGATATGCACAGTCCGGATATAAGTCTTTACCCTTTCGTCTACCTGCCCCGTGAACCTTTTGCCCACTCATGCAAAGATTCCTTCATAAGCCAGATGGAAGCTACCTATAACGCACCGAGAAGTGATTTTGCCAGGGTTGGGTTAGATCCAGAGTCGGATGATTCTGCCGTACGGGACAGTCATGATTGGGGCGAATCCAATTGCCATGAGACAGAGGACTCTGAAAACAACAACTCTATTCACCATTCAGACATTAGATTATATGACTGGCTGTTTGAGCATCGGTTTGAAGCATTACACCAACTGCTTTCGTGCGATAAAGGGCTTCATAAAGCTATCTGTAAACATAAACTCAGTCTTGCAGGTGAATTATCGGCTGATAATCAGGAAAAGCTCGATCAATTGCTGCTGTAAACGGATTCGATGGGTAAATATTAACTAAAATTTAATATTTTCAGGTTATTGTATTGTTATTAATGCATGATGAAAGACCTGCTTATTTTCTGCTTGGTCAAAAGCTGGTCAACCCTGAACCGGGTCTCAGCAGTGACTGGTCGATCATTCGTGCATTATTAGTGGGTATTTATTGATGTAGATCAATTCTTTTGCTTCGGTAAATACGTAGCATGAGCTTAATCATTGAGTGTTTGCCGAAGTCGGTAACGATTGTTTCGGAGCCTGGTAATAAGAACACCAAATACTCACTCTCTGTCTAAGAATAAATACCACCCCAATAATAATAAAAAACGCAAACAGCTGATGGTTCAGCACTTGCAGCCTTGTCTCTGGCAAGGTTTTTTATTATGTGATACGGGTACTTGCAGTGCCCGTATTCAGGCGATGATACGCCAACGCAGGAACAGCTGCCTCAAATCAAATTAACCCGTTTTATCGACTAGTAGTTGATTACTTTTGTCAGTCATTTTGATTGGTTCCGGTTTTCGAGTGTACTTATGCACAACGTCTGAAATACCGGGTTGTTTGGTTTCAGGGCCTATATAAAAGAAGGAGCGGTTACCAGTGGCAAATGTCTTACACGGAGTATGGGAATTCCCTGACTGTAAATGATAAGTAAAAGCCTCAAAATGGAAGCCGTCAGTTGAGACAGGAGGTCAAAGCAGCCAGGAAGGTGGATGGCTGACAAATCAGGGATGTGACATGGCAGGGAGCCAGTGGACAGGATGTCCGGATTTTCAGGATGAAGGCTGGGCAGGGACTTTAGTCGGGCAGGATGCCTAACGACAAGAGTCCATAGGTAAAAAAACAGATCCGGGATGGGTCTGTTTTTGTTTGTGCCTGGTATTCTTCGACTCCGCTTCAGGGTGAGTGGAGATCAAGTTCTGAACCGGGAAATTAATTCAATACTGTTCCAGACGCATAGCCAATTCTTGCCATTGCTCCGGGGTAAGACGGGTAAGCTCATTTCTGGCCCTGGCGACAAAATCCCCGTAGGGCTTATCTCGGATTGAGGCAAGTTCCTCTGCGGCTGGTTCACCCACTTTTTTGTCATTCACCGGAGCCATGATTAACAATCCACTCATTTCAAGACAGCCATAACTCTGCTTTTCAGGCACATATTGAGGATTAACATTGGCATTTTGATTTCTGGGAAAAATGAAAGAGTGCAAAGAGTTATTATCGTCTACCCAATAGACCACGTTGTAGCCGCCAGTACCGCAGACATCGCTTTTGCTTAAGTATTTCAGAGTATTATTAAAGACTTGCGCAAATTCAGCAGGATTCTCACCCGCGATATGAATTCCTGAAAAATGTGCCGTGTTATGGGCTTGATCACCGGTCATCCAACGGATCGTGGTTTTCCCATGCTGTATTACCGGCAGGTCAGCCTCCAAAGAGAGTTGTCCGTTATACAACGCTTTTCGCAGGGGCAAATTCTCTTTCATTGCATGGATATGAAGATGCGGCTGTGAGTTTCCCCTGTAGCCACTATGGGCAAACGTATAGGCCGGTCCCATGGCTGTTGCCAAATCAAAGAGCTCTGAACTTTTAACAAATATGTTACTTTGATCAAGATGTTCTGTGGGTTTTATCAACCAGCATTCGGAACTGTAAGGCCGGAAATTGGAAATGATGGTCATGCCCTCGGTGTGGATTTTCAGTAGCCTGGAATCGTTATTGCATAATGCACAGGGCTTTCGCGGGTGACTCTGCCCTTTGTTATTTTCAAATGATCCCTGAATGGATTCATCGAATGTATAAAGCCTGTTAGGAAAGGATCTGAATTTCAGATAAGGGTTATCTTGTACCAGGCCACCCTCACACAGCAACTGATTACACAGAGCGTGCTGTGCCTGACGAGCCATTATCTGCAATACAGGGTTGATCTTACACGGGTCGTCAGGCGTTATGATCTTGACTGAATCGACTGCCTGAACATGTTTGTCGATAAATGTAAGGATTTCCTGATAAGTAGTATCTTTCAGATCGTGGTAGTTATCAGTATTTGGTATAAAAAAGTGTTGAGCAATGTTCATGCCCACCTCCTTGTTGGCTGCCTAATACCAAACCATACCGAGTAAATGAAAGGTTAAAAATAACAAAGTGGTTGGCAATACTAACGGCCTTAAATGCTTTGATGGTTCGCAAGGTCCTGCTTGACGGCACGAGAATTTCTTTAACTTTTGAGGGTATGAATGCGCTGCAGCATGCCATCGGGCAGATTTTCACTATCAATACAGCAGACCTGCTAAAATACCTTACGATGGAGCACCAAACATCAATGAAGGGCGAGCGTATTAAACAAGATGCAGTTTTGTTGTACTGATAATTGCCACAAAATAGAGGGGTATCTTTTTTTCTTTCTAGAATGAGAGCTTTTAAGTGGTTTTCTGACATAAATTCCTTAATATCTACCCTAAGAAGTGGTTAGGAATTGTCTTTTAACAAGTTCCCGATTTCCGTTCACCCTGAGTGCTGAGCTTGTCAAAGTATCGACGGGGCGTGCCAACGAACTTCGATACTTCGACAAGCTCAGCACTCAGTCCGAACGGAGTCAGGCAATGAAAATAGGTAAGTTGTTTCCAGACAACTCCTTAGTCGGCCCTAGCGTTCATCAAAAAGAAAAAACACCATTAATGTAGCAAGATCTTTAGGAGAGTTAGAGCAATGCAGCCTGCCGGGGGAATAACACCGATATTACCTAATCCCCCGGGGGGGATTGATACAACCACCAGAGTTCAAGTTGAAAAGGACAATCCCCAAACGGGTGTAGAAATTAGCATACCCTCTGCCCAGAGCATGTCATTACCGCGTGCGGAAAATCCAGCGCCACCAGAGAGTTTACACACCAAAAGAATGGTAAAACTAAACCAGGTTCACCCTATTCTTAGTCACCACTCTGCCAAATCCTGTGATAAAGAAGCATTTTTGGAATCATCTGATCAACTGACGACACATCAAATGGTGATGGATATACCAGGCCTGCCATTACTTTCAAAGGAGGCTTCATGGGATCAACACAACCATCTTTATAATTCATCCCTGGACCTGATAAACCTGATAAAACAGGGGGATACAGACAAAGTAACAGAGTGCATTACCAATAACCCCTTTTCCCTGGCCATTGAAGATGCAGAGGGTAACTCCGTCCTGCATCTGGCCGTGTTACACGGCCATGAACACCTATGCCGACTGTTGGTTGATCGAGCTCAACACCTGTGGCAGGCAACCAATGACAACGACGAACGACCTCTGCATATTGCAGCCAGAGCAAAACAAAACAATTGTTTGAACTTTTTATTGAATAACTACCCCAACTTCTTAATACTGCAAAATACACTGGTGTATCCTGACAAATCAGGACTAACACCGGTACACTTGGCGGCTCAATACGGAAATAAAGCTGGTTTAATGACCATGTTGGATTATGAAATTGGCAAGTATTTGTTGTCCAAGCCTGATTCCCCTATTTGGGTTGCGATAAAAAATGGGCACATAGAGTGCGTGGCCGTTATTCTCCACTGTTTACATAGTGGTGGTGCTTTTTATCAATCATATTGCGCTCTTCGCTATGCTGTTGAGTGTGGCCAGTTGGATTGTGTCAAATGGCTTGTACATAACTATCCAGACTCTTTCACCCCGAGAGATCCTGATTTAAAAGGCTTAAGTTCTCTGACCCAATTAGCGGTAAAACATGGCTATGATGACATTTTACAATACCTTCTTGAGCAACCGTTCTTTATCAAGCGACTGACGAAAATGGAATATGCTGCTGAATTTAGCAGTAAAGAGAATGGAGTCTGTGCAAAACTGATCAGAGATGCCCGGGAGAAAGTGAAGCAACCTTTTCGCCCGGTAAAGAATTTTGATAAAACACTATTCCAGCAAACCTGGCAGCGGGAAAAAAATAAGATTGCCAATAAAATAGAACAGCAAACCTCACGAAAATATCCACCCCCATTATTTGATCACATGGATGACAGCTTGTCCGGGAGTGCATCGTCCACCGAATATCTGTCACAGGCTAAAGCTTTAATAAGCGCATTGCCGGAAATAGGGGTTTATGTACGTTGCCCCGTCTATAAAAATAAACATGAAGAACAAGGTCGATTCTGGGCCATGGGTGATGCCACGGCATCTGTCGGACTGATTAAGGCCCTTGTTGCTTTGGGCGCAAAAACGATCCATGCACAACTGTCACCACCGGATGACAGTGACTTTATTACACGACAAAGATTTAATAGTGAGGAGCAGATAAGATATGTCAAGAAACAGCGTATAGCGTTATCCAAGCTGGCTTACTTACTGCCGGGAATAAAGATTAGACTGGGCATTCAGGAAATTTATATAGACGACACCAAAGTTATTATTTCCAGCTGTAACCTGCGTGGTGAGAATAAAATCAATGCTGCCGTTACCCTCTCCTTTTTCCAGGCCGAAGCAATGTACCGAGAATTAGGCTATGTGCAAGAGTCCCATATTAGTTTAAAACCCTATCGTTTTTACTCTGAATTTGAAGCGATGTGTCTGGATACCGATACATCAGTTACAAAGAATAATAGCGGCCAACTCCTATGGTCACTGCTTTACAACTTTTTTTTGTCCATTTTCACTTATATCAATAACGACAATAGTTCAATGCCCGACTGTAATATCCACCCTTTGCATCTACCGGTAAACTCGATTATCCCCAGTGGTGATCTGCAATCAAAGGAAACTGAAATATCGACCGAATCCCTCGATAGCCATCAACTGACATTAGTCTCTGCTATTAACCAGCTTTGTGATTTATCCACTAAAGGGAAAATACAAACCGCTGTAGTTTATGGTTTGCATCATAATGCACTGCGCCACTTTAAAAAAACGATATTAACCAATTGGCTTGGTGCTATAAAACTAAACCAGGGTCAGGTAACGGATGCTCTCCCGGTGGTGGTGACCACCACCACCAGCGCTTTCAGAGATGAAGACAGGGCAGAAAATGGCAAGAGTGTGCTAAGCGAAATCGCGAGAACCGCAGGTTTCACACTGATTGACTTTCGGGACCAGCAAGACCGGGCCTCTCTGATGGCGGCAGGCAAGGGCCAATTGCTTCTGTGTCTTATGCCCAGTGTGCCAAGGCAGAGTTTCAACAAACTGGTGCAAAGCTCCCGGTTCCCGGTGTTAAGTGAAGGTGCCAACCTGACCACGACCCTGTTGCAAAATGGCCAACCTCATCTTTCTCTCCTTCCCTACGGACAAACGCCAGTGGCCCAGGACATGGGAGTGCCGCTGGAGGCTTTAAAGGCCATGGCCTTTTCCTGCAAGTTGCAGATAGAAAAGAATGGAGCCGAGATTGAAGTCCTGAAAAAATTGTCAGACCTTGCCAGGAAAGGCGGCTACGCAGAGGCACTCTCTTATACCGACAAGATAAAGACCAAAGACGTTGAAAATGGACCTTTATGCTTTGTCTGGAATGATCCTCAACCCTCACCTTTGCAATTGCGACCAGTCACCATTATGAGCCTGTTACAGAAAGGAGCAAAACTGGGCAGTATTGAAAAAAAAGCGTTACTCGAAGCGCTAGACCCTTCCGATAAAGCCCTGGCCGATTATATCAACAGCTGCCTGGATAAGGACTCAATCACAACCCATCACTTCCGGCTGCAGCAAATGCATGTAAATAAGCCTTTTAACAATAAGGTGGTGGCAGCGCTGCTCCAGTTTGGACGCTATAAAAAACTGCTGGCCTGAGAAAATTCCATTGAAAGGATGGATTAGACATGAACCGGCGGTATTCTCAGCTGTTAACAGCTCCCGGGCTCCTCCTTCGAACGCACA
Organism: Endozoicomonas sp. ALC013; assembly: GCF_049310205.1. NCBI lineage: Bacteria > Pseudomonadati > Pseudomonadota > Gammaproteobacteria > Oceanospirillales > Endozoicomonadaceae > Endozoicomonas > Endozoicomonas sp. ALC013. Next base: position 28,693 of record NZ_JBLYNS010000033.1, read on the forward strand.
GCAAAATAGTGGCTTTAGGGTTGGCGACAAAATAAAGATCAGAGTACACATGGAAGTTGACAAACACACCCGGCATAAATATTATTCACCTCGTTCCTTGCCGGTATAGCTCAGTTGGTAGAGCAACTGACTTGTAATCAGTGGGTCCCGAGTTCGACTCTTGGTGCCGGCACCATATACAGTAAAGCCCGTAGCGTTAGTAAACACTACGGGCTTTTTTGTATCTGTCTGTTTGCCCCCACTATTGCCCCCACTTTCGATTGGGCTGTAACGGTACTAATCGGTATCAGGCTCTGACCTGCAATGCAGCCTTCTGTCACTCATAAACAAATACTTCTTACGGTCTTCAGTAATCAAAGACTCGCCGGATAAATTTTCCTTTGTGCATGCTCAGTCGTCAAAAAACCTTAAGTAGATTTCTCCCTCCCTTTTTTAGTGGTGTAGATTGAACCGTTTTGGCGGCAAAAAATCACAGGGAATCGAGCGACAGACTACCGTTATCTCTGGCCGAAAACCTCATTGGGAATAATGCCTTTTCTGGTCCAGTGCTCACCAATCGTTTGGGTAAAGTCGCTTCTGACCAGTTTTGCTCTTTGCTTCAGCCATTCCCCCTGATCCTGCCTCAGATAAATACCTTCAATGTTGATTGCACCGTAGTGAGATGGCCTGCTCAGCAGTGCCTCTAACTTCTCCATTGAAAAGGTACCCACGGCAAGCGGTTTGATTGGCTGAAGATCCAGAAGGGCAACTAGCTCATCGCGGCGAGGAACCGAGAAGAATCTGTCTGCCTTACAGTCATAAATATCAAACCCGACAAACCAGTCTGGCAGTGACTCATAAGCCAGGGAATGACGGGCATAGCACCACTCCCCAAACAGAATCAGGTGCTCACCCAGCAGGTTGATCAGATCTGCCTCGTAACGGGCTGCCCATCGCCAAAGGTGCTTGAACTGACCGCCTATATCCCGTTCAATCCAGGCACCACGATTCTGAGCCCTGAGTTTCCCATCAGGGCCGACAGAGAAGCCGACATTGGCACCATCGACTTTTTCTTCCACGGTCAGCTTTGCATGCAGCAGTTCATAGACTTCGGAATCTGATAACAGTTTATCGCCCCGTGGTTCACCAGAACCCAACCATTGAATGTGTGGCGTGTGGGGAAAGCGGAAGAAATCATCGGTCATGGTGTTCTTTCCATTTTTTGCGGGACCATTCTTCTATAATCTGCTCAACCTCTACGCCCGCTACTTCAAGTTGCTTTTGCCAGTCGTACCAGTCTGTATCGCAGGCATTCACGAGGGTGCAGGCCATACCATCCTCATTTGCTTTTAAGCAGGCAGCTATCATTTTTCTATCGGCAAGATCGTGGACAACATCTTTTAGTTGTTTGGGTAGTACGGCAACCTTGTCGGGATTGGCTGGATCATCTTCCCATTCAAGCGCAACATAATCGATTTCATTCCTATCGAACTTCGTACGCCGAACCATCAGACCATAATCTTGTTCAGTGAGCTTTTTTTCATACTCACCAAAAATTTCATAGTCGTAGTCCGACACCATACGACCGCCGCTGAGCTCAAAGTCCATCAGCCACTCCAGAACCTTTTCTGCCTCACCCGCATCCTCGACAGGATGCCTGTATGATGAAAACGGTGAGTCAGGGTGTTCGCCGCTGGCAACAATCAAAACATTGGTATCAACAACATGCCGACTCATGATTGGTTACGTTCCTCTTTCATCCGGAGCATGGTTTGTTTTGCCTGTTCCCGCACCTCCCCTGTCGCATCGCCGAAGAAGTTCTTTGGCCAGTAGGAAAGCCTGCCAAAATCATCCATGGTTAATGTTTTCAGAACAGCATCGGATTTTTGGCGTTCGACAAAATACAGGGCGCACTGTTCAGGCGAGGCTTTCTTTTTAGCGACCAATGTCTGCATACGTCGGAACAGGTGCTCTGAGTGGGTTTCCACAATAAACTGCACATGACGCTTTTTGCTGACCTCAAGAAATAACTCCGCCAACAAAGATTGAGCCTGCGGGTGCAGATGAATCTCTGGCTCTTCCAGAAGAACGGTAGAATATGCCGGAGCAAAATAAGCCAGCACCAGCACCGGTAACACCTGAGATATACCAATCCCTACATCCCGAAGGTTAGCGACCACACCATCCCGGTGAATCAGCACGCTGTAATGACCGGCACTGAGCTGTTTTACCTCCAGCTTGTCAGCGATCTTCATTTTTTTCAGCCAGCGGGATACGGAGCCAACAAGATTGTCATCGTTTCTCCTTCCGGCCTGAGCGCTGGCCAGAAGCGCGGGTATCGCATTGCTACCATCGTCACCAATGATCCCCGGGCGGGTGCGATTCCAAATATAGGTCCGTTTAGGCTTGTTTCTCAGTGGACCAAGGTAGGAAATTGCTTCAAGTTCCCGGCGCAGTTGCAGGCTCAGGTTCTGAACCGTTTTTCCCGACTCACCCATGGCTGCAATCGCATCTGCTGAAAAGGCAATACCACGCTCTGGCGCATAGGAGCGTGCCTTCAAGGTGGTGCGTGTCTCACCGGGAAGATAGATGCCAAATGCACTCCGTTCAGTCCGTGCGACACGAAACCAGTGCTCGTTATCCGTACTCAGTTTCATGCTTTCAATGACCGGACTTTTTTTGTAATCCTGGGCATATTCCACCGAAAAGAAACAGAGGCTTTTACTGTCATCCATATCCAGCTCAATACCGACCTTACGCTTCTCCGGGTTTCGGGTCAGCAGGTCCTCAAATGAGCCCATATCCACATAGTCATTCGCTTCAGCTCCCAGATTGAGGTGAACCGTATGATCCGGAGACATGGCCGTCTGCTTCATCAGCAACAGGCTTTGCAAAAGGCTGGACTTACCTGTGGAGTTTTCCCCCAGCAGCAAAGTCACTGGCCTGAGCTGAACATCACCGGACTCCCGCCAGGCCTTAAAGTTGGATAGTTTTAGTCGGGTTAGCATCATGTCTTCCTTTGGTTGACTGGCGAGCGCTTCTGGTAAGTGTACTTTAACGGTTACTGACGGCCTGCTCCACCAGCGTATCGGCCAGATGCAGGCGGGTTTGCTGCTGGTGTTGCAGGTGGGTTTTGATTTGGTCGCAGAGGGTTGTTAGTTGGTTGACTTTGGTGACGATGCGGTGTTGTTCTGCCGTTGGTGGAACAGGTATTAAGAACTTAGCGATGTTGCCCATGCTCAAGTTGGCTCTGGCATTATCAACTTGCTTGTCAAACATATAGCCAATGCAGATAGAGCTATTGAAAAATTGAAGGAAGAATGAGCTGCAAAGAAGATTTTTAAAGATACGAATCAAGCATACGGCCTGGTTTATGTTAGCTAGATCATCAATGTCATAAATCGCGGTTCTTCCTATCGATGCACCAACAATATTCATTAGGAAGTCACCATTCGCCAGTATGGAGCGAGGTTCAACTTCGTTGAATTTTTGCTCAACATACTTTTTTTTATCAAGCATAAGCTCAAAAGCACCGACGTTCTCACTGGTGACAAAGAGTACATCAGAAGGGTTTTCAGTGTATGAAACTCCTTGCCACTTAGGTGACGAGCCCTTGGTTATTATCTGAGTCAACTCTTCCAGACGACACCACTCCCACCCATCCGGCAATTCAAACGGCTTCTCATCCTCCGCAATTGGCGGCAGCGGATTCTGCTTTTTAATTTTACCCTCTTTGACCAGCCGGGCTTTTTCGGCGGCGATGCGTTCCAGCAGTGTGGCGGCGAGTTCGTCGTTGGGGTCTTGGGGTACCAGTTTGCCCATCACAGCCAGTTGCAGGATGGTCTGCTTGAGCTGGTCGATGCTCGCCTCGGTGGTGAACAGGGTGGTGAAGTGGCTGGCGATGCGCTGCCAGTTCTGCTTCAGTTCTTCGGCATTGGCACTGTTGGTGAGGGTTGCCAGCAGGTTTTCTACCAGTGTCGTATGGGCGGACAAGCTGGCTTCGGTCTGCTGTTCAATCTGGTCGCACAGGGTCATCAGTTCATCGACTTTGGTGACGATGCGTTTCTGCTGAGATAAGTTTTGATAAATGGCGCATACATAGAAGAGATTCTCTTTACTCTAATCAGGTATGACGCAAAAACTGCATGAACACTGATGTTCTCAACTAAGTAGGATTTTCCTACTGTTCCTCCGGTTCGGGCTATCAATATATCGTCGCTTTCCAGCTTATATGCTTCAGAGTTTTCAGTTGTAATCTCGCAGGCTGGTACTGTTTCCCAATCAACTCTATCGTTTTGAATATCGGTTATTCGAAGTAGCCTAACTCCTTCAGAATCATGTTTGGCTGAAGCTGTGTAACCATAATGAATATTGCTGGATCAATTTCCCAGCTTCCCCCATTCCCAACCAACTGGAAGTTCAAATGGTTTCTCATCTTCAGTAACTAATGGCAAAGGCTTCTGTTTCTTTATTTGCCTTTCCTGAACTAGCCTCACCTTCTCGGCTTCAATCCGCTCCAACAGCTTGGAAGCAGGCTCATCCTCCGGATTCTGCGCCACCAGCTTCCCCCGGACCGCCAGCTCCAGAATCAGCTCCCGCAGTTTCTTAATGCCATAAAGGTCAATCTTCTTGCCGGAACCTCGGCCAGAAGCGGATTTGTTCTGCACCGCCAGCGCCAGCGCCAGCGTAGAGAGGTGATTTACGATCAGTTGCTCAGTCATTGTTTGTACAATCTCCGTTCACCCTGAGCGGAGTCGAAGGGTGATTGGCACGGTCTTCGTTGTTGGTTCGGAGTCCACATCCTTCGACAGGCTCAGGATGAACGGGGTTTGGTTGCTCAGGATGAACGGGGTTTGGTTGTTTAGGATGCACGGGGTTTTGCGGTTCGGAAGGCGCTGAATAAGAACGGGCAAGATGGGACACCTGTGACCAATCTCCTCGCATCATGGCCTCTTTCTTTTTCCTGCTCCAGCCCTTGATTTTCTGTTCGGCCGCCAGAGCTTCCTCACGGCAGGGGAAGGCTTGTTGATACTTTAATTCAACGGGTAGGCGGTTGGCTGTATAACAGTCTGGAAAATACCGCAACTGATGCTGGGCCAGTCGCTGTTCCAGGTTGTCTGTGTGCCCTGTGTAATAACTGCCATCTGCGCATTGCAGGATGTATACAAAGAATGACATGAATGGTTCCCGTTGAACTCCTGAGGAATCCTCGGTTGTTGGTTAAAGGCTGGCAAGGATAACACATTCACCCTGGGTTCTGAGGAAGAGTAGAAGGGAGAGGCTCCAGACTGATAGATCATGCCAAACACCCTTCGTCCGTGCATCCTGAGCGGAGCCGAAGGACGCTCAGGGTGAACGGAGATCGAGTGTCATCGGGAAGTTAATGAAGGGCTCTGTTCCTGACAGCCAGAGAAAGGTCTGGGTATAGCGGCTGATAATCTCCACCAGCCCACGACCGGTGTCCGCCTGCAATTGTGGGGAGGCCGCCGCTTTGCGCACCAGCTTCAGGGCCGCTTCCAGCTCCTGGGCATTCTGCTCGAACCGCTGCTGGTTGATGGTGTAACCACGGGTCAGGTGCTCTTTCAGGGTGCTGGTGGCCCACTGGCGAAACTGGGTGCCTTTGCGGGAGTTAACCCGGTAAGCCACGGAGATAATGGCGTCCAGGTTGTAATGTTTGACCTTCCGGCGTACCTGCCGCTGGCCTTCCTGCTGAACTGTCGAGTAATCCTCGGTAGTTGCCCCGGCAGTGAGCTCGCCCTCTTTGTAGATGTTTTTCAGGTGCAGGCTGATGTTATCAATACTGGTTTCCAGCAGCTCTGCCAGTTGCCGCTGGGACAGCCAGATGGTCTCCTGGTCCAGCAGTACCTGAATATTCCCCTGGCTGGCTTCATAAATGGCAATGTTAAGGTCGGTGTCGGCCACGTTATCTCCCGCTCCGGTTGGTCAGCGCTTCGCCAAGGATAGTTTGCAACTGTCCAAGCAGCCCTTCCTGCTGCTGTTGCTGGTAGCTGGCCAGCAGTTCGTCCGGATCGTGGCTGATGGTTTCGCCCACATGGGGGTTTTTGATGTCCAGGTTGAAGTTGCGCACGGTCACCTCGTCGATGCTGACCTTCCAGGCTTGCTCATTTTCTACCCGTGTGGCAAAACCGTCCGCCTCATTACCCCACCAGTCCATCTCCTGCCGGAACTCTTCAAACTTCATGGGGCGGGTTTTGCTGTAGTTCTTTACACCTGTCGGGTAAGGGTGCTCATAGAACCAGATCTCCTTCGTGGGCTGACCTTTGGTAAAGAACAGGATATTGGTTTTGATGCCGGTGTACGGATTAAACACGCCGTTGGGCAGGCGCACGATGGTGTGCAGGTTGCAGGCTTCCGTCAGCAGTTTTTTGATTTTGGTTTTGACCCCTTCGCCAAACAATGTGCCATCGCGCAGAACCACTGCCGCACGGCCACCGTCTTTTAAAACCTCACTGATCAACTGTAAGAACAGGTCGGCGGTTTCCCGGGTTTGCATTTCTGACGGAAAGTTTTTCTCAATGCCATCTTCTTCGGTGCCGCCAAATGGTGGATTGGTGACGATCACATCTACCTGATCATCCCAACTGGAAAGCGGCTTGTTCAGGGTGTTGCCGTGTTTGATCTGCACCGGCACCTCGATGCCGTGGAGCAGCATATTGGTGGTGCAGAGCAGGTGCGGTAGCTGCTTTTTCTCGACACCATGGATCTGCTGTTGCAGGGTTTGATGATCAGCAGCAGTTTTCACCTGGTCTTTCAAATGATCCACCGAGCAGGCGAGAAAGCCGCCGGTGCCACAGGCCGGGTCCATAATGCTTTCGCCCAGCTGCGGGTTGATGCGATTGACCATAAAGCGGGTGACGGCTCTGGGCGTATAAAACTCACCGGCATTACCGGCGCTTTGCAGGTCCCGCAGAATCTGCTCGTAGATATCACCGAACAGGTGTCGTTCTTTGGAGTCGGTAAAATCCACCTCGTTCAGCTTGTTGATCACCTGACGCAGCAGGGTACCGTTTTTCATGTAGTTGAAGGCATCGCTGAAGGCTTCCTTTACCACAAAGCCCCGGGGGTTTTTATCCACAGGGGCGATCAGGTTTTTCAGGTCCGGGAACAGGTCGTTGTTGATAAAGCCCAGCAGCTCATCACCGGTCATGCCCTGTTTGTCTGCCGCCCAGTTGCGCCAGAGGTATTCTTCGGGAATGGGTGAGCGGTAGTCGTCCAACTCAAACTCCAGCTCTTCTTCCTGGGCATCGAAGATTTTCAGGAACAGCAGCCAGGACATCTGGCCTAAACGCTGGGCATCACCATCGACACCGGCGTCTTTGCGCATGATGTCCTGGATGGATTTGATCACGGAACAGCTCTGTCGCCTTTTTGAAATCCAGAATGGTGAACCACAACTTGTTGTAACGGTCATCAATCCGGGTGCCACGGCCAATAATCTGTTTGAACTTGGTCATGGACTGGATGGACTGATCCAGAACCACCAGTTTGCAGGTTTTGGCATCGACGCCGGTGGTCATCAGTTCAGAAGTGGTGGCGATCACCGGGTAGGGCTTTTTGGGGTTGATGAAGTTGTCCAGCTGCGCCTTGCCCAGGTCGTCATCGCCGGTAATCTTCATCACATATTTGTCGTTTTTGGCCACCTGTTCCGGGTTCAGGTTGATGAGTGCACGACGCATCCGTTCGGCATGGTCAATGTCGTTACAGAAGACGATGGTCTTGGCCATGAGGTCGGTGCGTTTCAGGTAGCTGGTGATGGTCTGTGCCACCAGCTGGGTGCGTTCGTCGATCACCAGGGTGCGGTCAAAGTCTTTCTGGTTGTAAATACGGTCTTCGATCACTTCACCGTGTTTGTCCGTCTGGCCCTTGGTGGGGCGCCAGCCTTGCAGATCTACATCCAGATCGACACGGACCACTTTGTAGGCTTTCTGGTGCTCTTCCGGACCGGTGAGTGCCTGGTACAGCGCCAGGTGGATTTCGTAAGCCGGGTCTACCTTGCGGCCGGTGATTTTGGTCATGGCCGTGCCGAAGGGCTGGAAGTCGTTGATGCGGGTCTGGTCCACCAGCACATTGCGATCCGCCAGGAACAGAATGCGCTTCTTGCTCTTGGCTTTCCACAGTCGCCAGATAATCTGGAAGGCGGTGTAGGTTTTGCCGGTGCCTGTTGCCATCACCAGCAGTACCCGATCCTGGCCTGCTGAGATTGCTTCTACGGTTTTGTTGATGGCCTGTAGCTGATAGTAACGGGGCGACTTGCCGCTGCCATCGTCGTAGTAATCCTGGGTGATAATGGGCAATTGTTGTTCGGTATAGCCTTTCCAGAGGCAGAGCTTTTGCCAGAGCTGTTCCGGTGATGGGAAGTCTTCCAGCCGGATTTCGGTTTCCAGGGTTGCCGGATTGGTTTTGTCATGGAAGATAAAACCATCACCATTGGATGCAAAGGCAAACGGCACATCCAGCAGACGGGCATAATCCAGCGCCTGTTGCATCCCCTTGCCGATTTCATGCTGATTGGCCTTGGCTTCCACCACCGCCAGCGGCAAACCAGGCTTATGAGAAAGTACAATATCTGCCGACTTCACCTTTCTGCGGGCAACCGCCTGACCACGCACCACCACCTTGCCATCCCGCAGTTTCACTTCCTGACGGATCTGGGTCATATCATCTATCGTGTGGTCTGTTACAGACTCTTGTTCTGGTCCCGGGACTTTGAACTTTTTATGTGTCTATTTGTCCAAGGAGGCAGGGAAATACAAGAAAAAAAGGATTTTTATGAATATTCAGGACGCTTCTCAATCCGTTGTGTTAATCACTGACAATTTATGTCCAGGTAAAAACAACAAGCCCGAAATACACCACAAAATCAAGGAATTACCCCCTCAGATTCAGATGACTGCTGGACCAGGGCAATTATCCCCCGCAACGTCCCCTGGCGCAAAACACCAGACAACCGGAAAAACCAGAGCGGTGCGGCAGTATCCCACTGCACAGCCTGGCCGATCATTCGATTTTCATTTTGTAGCCTCTGATCAAGAGGTACGCAGTCTGCTGCACGCCCGGACCAGTGACAGCGGCGGGAATGTGCTGCTTATCACCCATCCCGATGATTTGTGCGAAGACAACCTGGTGCAGCGTCTGCACATTACGGCTGACAGCCAGCCCGTCCTTGAGTCTGGCCGACTCTTTGCCAGCGATACCCCGCTGACGCTGGTACTGGACATTCGTTCTTTCACCAGCGATGAGCTGCCAGCGTTCAATGAACTGCTGGACCCTGAGAACCCATGTCTATACGACCGGACAAAAAAAGAGAAGCGCCCCCTGGGTAACCATGTCTCGCTGCTGGTACTGGCCAGCCCCGAGCAGCTAACCACAATGGGCAGCAACGATCAGGCTCCGGGGGCTGACTTCTGGCGCCGCGTCAATCGCCCGGGTAACAGCTGGCAGTTTGAGACCCAAACCTCCGATAAAGAGATTCCGGATGCCATTGACACCGCTTTGCTGCCTGAATACCACGGCACCCCGGGGGACGATGGCGATGTGGTTACCATTGATTGCCATCTGCACAGCCACTGGCGTTCGCTGCTGTTTGGTGGTCCCGGTGTCGATCACCAGGGGCGTATCCGGCACATACCCGGCCAGCTTGAGCAGCTGCGGCCTGGCCAACAGGTCATTCTGAAGGGGGCTGACTGGCACGATTTGTCCTTTGAACAGTCCATCCGCCAGCTGCTGGTGCGCAAGGAGTACCCATGCAATGGTGAGACTCGCCAATTAGCCCGGGGTATCCAGTTTTACCGGATGCCCGTTGCTGAGCAGGAGCTGGTCACGCTGTTCCGTTCGCTGGATAGCAACCCTGATAGCAAGGATGACCAGGCACCTGACAGGACTGCCGGGCAGCACAATATCCTTATCAATCCGGTCAGAATGGCCCAGTGGCTGAATCCGATACGTATTGAGCAGGGTTATGCCGTCCCCAATAACCTGCTGGAGCAGCAGATCCGGGCCGGTGGTGCGGTTATTGTCACCGCCCCCCTCAGTACCACGCTCTGGTTCCGGCTATTGGGTGCTTTGCAGGGCATCTGGGAGGCAACGGGGATAAAACCGGTACTGCAGGTTGCTGCCCCACAGTGGCAATCGGAATTACCGGGCAAGTCAGCGAGCACCAGACAGCAAGCGTTACTTGCCGCGCTCACCGGGAACCGGTACTGCGCCACCGTGCTTTACCAACAAGCCCCACAAGCCATTGCCTGGCTTGCCGCTCAGCCGGAACCGCCACTGGTGATTCAGGTCAACGAACAGACCACCCTTAGCCAGCTGTTTGACAATATCCACGTTACTTCAGAGCAACAGGCCCGGTTTGGTCGTTGTCCGACCCGGTTGCACAGGGCCTTGCAAGCAGGAACTCCCGTAGTCTTT